>NZ_LJFZ01000011.1:133200-211968 GCF_001420875.1 Frankia sp. AvcI1
CTTCGTCGATCTGCTGCTGGACGAAGTTCAGGTCTCGCTTGCCGTACTCACTGGGACCCGAGAGGACGCCCGTCGTGAGGATGATCACGAACAGGACCAGGAGCAGCAGTGGCACCCAGCCGCGGAAGATTCTTCTTGGAGTCATCTGTCTGGAGCGCCGGACACGAGCGCTCCACCCTCCTGACGTGTGTACTGCCCTCGATCGGGATTCCCTTGTGCCGAGGGTACCNCCGGTGCGCGCATCTCACCGCGCGTACATCCGACCAACGGACCGGCGGGCCGCACTGTTCCGGGCCGGACGAACCGGTGCCGCGCGGGGGTGTACGCCGCGGCGCGGTGCCGCGCGGCCTCGCCGGCCGGCTCAGGCCGGGGCCCCGCGCTCGATCGCCGCAGGCGTCAGGGTGCCGACGAAGGGGAGCGTGCGGTAGTACTCGGAGTAGTCGAGGCCGTACCCGACGACGAAGGCGCTGGGAATGTCGAACCCGACGTACCGGACGTCGACGTCGACCGTGATCGCTTCCGGCTTGCGGAACAGGGCCAGCACCTCGAGCGACGCGGGCCCGCGCGAACGCAGGTTCTTCAGCAGCCACGACAGGGTCAGCCCGGAGTCGATGATGTCCTCGACGACGAGCACGTCGCGGCCCTCGATCGAGCGGTCCAGGTCCTTGAGGATGCGTACCACCCCGGAGGAGGAGGTCGACGACCCGTACGACGACACCGCCATGAACTCCATGGTCAGCGGCACGGCAAGGGCCCGGGAGAGATCCGCCATCACCATCACGGCGCCCTTGAGCACGCCGACCAGGAGGATCTCCCGGCCGGCGTAGTCGGCGTCGACCCGGGCCGCCAGCTCCGCGATCTTCGCGGCGATCTCGTCGGCGGTGACGAGGACCTCGTCGATGTCGGGATGCGTGGTGGCCGCCCGCGGGCCCTCGTGGGGGCTGCCGGCATCGGGCGTCGTCGTCGCGGCCTGGCTCACCTGATCGTCCTCCTCGAAGTACGCCGCTGCGGCGAGATCCGGCCCGCGGTCGGCGGGTCCGGCGGGTGGCCACGGCGGAGCCACCGGTCCGGTGAGTGTGATCCGGTCCGCCCAGCGCCGGGCGAGGACACCGCCCGGCAGCGGCACGGGCTTCTGGCCGCGCCACCGCGTCACCAGTTCCTCCACCGCCCAGACGTGCTCGGCGCGCAGCGCCGACGCCGAGGCGCCGACGTCGAGGGCGGCCCGGCGCAGCACCCGCCCGCGGATCGCGGCGGGAAGCGCGGCGAGCGTCGCCACCGCGAAGCCGACCTCGCCGCCGGTCGGGCCCGGGGCCCCGGCGGGCCGTGGCCCGGGGCCCGCAGCGTGCATCGGATCGGTCCACGGACCCACCGCCGGACCCACCGCCGGACCCGCGGCCGGGCCGCCGTGGGCAGCGGTGCCGGCCGAGGCGTAGGCGTCGGCGGCGGTCGCGTCCAGCGCATCCGCGTCGGCCCGCAACAACTCGGCCCCGCGGGCCAGCGACTCCGCGATGCCCGGCCCGAGCTCGGCCTCCAGCAGCGGCAGGACCCGGTGGCGCACCCGGGCCCGGGCGAACGCCGGATCCTCGTTGGTCGGATCGTCCCAGACCGGCAGCCGCTCGGCGAGGCAGGCAGCCCGGGTCTGCTCGCGACGCAGGCCCAGCAGGGGGCGGCGCAGCAGGCCGTCGCGCGGGCGCATCCCGCCGAGCGAGCGGGCCCCCGAGCCCCGCGCGAGCCGTAGCAGCACCGTCTCGGCCTGGTCGTCCAGGGTGTGACCGATCAGTACGGCCCGGGCGCCCAGCCGGGCCGCCGCGGCCAGCAGCGCGTCGCGGCGGGCATCCCGTGCGGCGCCCTCCGAGCGAGGGGCGTGCGCGGTGAGCACCTCCACGGGACGCAGCCCGAGGGCCTCCCCCCGCTCGGCGACGCCGTGCGCGCGCTCGGCCGACGCGGGATCCCAGCCGTGATCGACCACCAGCAGACCGGCCCGCAGGGCCCGGCGGGGGGCGACGAAGGCGAGTGCCGCGGCGAGCGACATCGAGTCCGGCCCGCCGGAGCAGGCGACCAGCACCAGCGCGCCCGGGTCGAGATCGGCGACCGCGTTGCGGACCGCGAACCGGACCGCGGCCACGGCGGGATCCGGCGCCCGACCGGGCCGCGCCGTCCGTGCCGCCTGGTCGTGTGGGCCGCCGGCCGCCGGCCCGGCCGCCGCATCGTGGTGGTCACTGCCGGCGGCGGAACGGGTCACCGCGTGGGCCGGTGGCCGGCCGCGCCGGTGAGCGCCCCGCGGACCACGACCGTCACGCCGAGATCGACGGGCGACTGCCCAGGACGCGCTGCATCCACGCGGTGGGATCGGCCAGCTCCGCGCGGGTCGGCAGCGTCGTCGGCGACTCCCAGACGGTGTTGAAGCCCCCCACCCCGGCCTCGGCGACGACGGCCCGCACGAAGGCNCCGCCCTGGCGGTACTGCTGGAGCTTGAGGTCCAGGCCGAGCAACCGGCGGATGAACCGGTCGAGCGGGGAGCCGCCGTCGCGGCGGCCCTCGAACTTCGACCGGATGTCGGCGACAGTGGGAACCACCCGGGGACCCACGGCGTCCATGACCTGGTCCGCGTGGCCCTCCAGCAACGTCATGATCGCCTGGAGCCGGTCGAGCACGGCCCGCTGGGCCGGAGTCTGCAGCGCCTCCACCACACTCGGACTGTCGGCGCCGCGGTCGAACACCGCCCCGCGCACCGCGGCCACCGCCGAGCGGACCCGGTCCGCGAGGACGTCCGGATCGAGATCGGTGGCCTCGATGAACGCGGTGATCTCGGACTCGAGGTGGGACCNCAGCCACGGCACCGCGGTGAACTGGGTCCGATGCGTCTGCTCGTGCAGGCAGACCCACATGCGGAAGTCACGCGGCACGACGCCCATCGTCGCCTCCGCGTGGGCGATGTTCGGCGCGACCAGGCTCAGCCNGCCGACCGCNTCCGGCGTGGCCGACCCGTCNGGGCCGGCGAGGTACTCCTCGGGCGGCAGAAACACCTCGTACTGGCCCAGCACCTTGCTGGCGAGGTAGGCCAGCGCCGTGCCGAGCTGGATGCCGGTGACCCGCCGGCCGACGGCCGTGGAGAAGGTGCCGCGCTGCTGGTCGGACAGCTTGCCGAGCAGCGGGGTGGTGAGCACCCGCAGGCCGGCGACGTTGGAACGGACCCATTCGGGCCGGTCGACCACGTTGATGGGGGTGATGGCACCGGCCGGGGCCAGGTGGGTGTAGTCCTCCACGTGCCGCTCGGCGTCCACCGCGAGGCGGCGGAGTTCGGCGACGACCTCGCCGGCCTGCTCGCGGGTGATCTGCGGGCCGGGGCGGACCAGCCTTCTCGCCGTCGTCACGGCGAGTTCCCAGTCGACCAGCTCGGCGTCCACGAATCCGAGCGTACCGGGCCGGCCGGCGCTCTGCTCCCACGTCGCCCCCGCCGCCGCCTCGCCGCCGCATCAGGGGCGCCTCACTGACACCCTCGTCACGACGCGGCCGTCACGGGCGCGGCGCCGGCCACAGGCCACGGGCCACGGGCCACGGCGAGTCGTTCCCGCCGATCGCGGCCGGTTCAGCGAACCGGGCCGGTCGGCGCCGCGCGGGCGACCGGTGCCGGCGCGGGACAGCCGCAGCCGGCGAGCGCCGCCGCGACCCGGTCGAGCGCGGCCTTGGTGCCGCCCCCCTCCTCGGCCGGGGACAGGAAGGCGAACAGCAACAGCCGCCCGTCGGCGTCGACGAGCTGGCCGGCGAGGCTGCTGACGTTACGCAGGGTGCCGGTCTTGGCCCGGACGTCGCCCGCGCCCGGGGCCGTGTCCGCGGTGGCGTAACGGTCGTTCAGGGTGCCGGAGAAGCCGGCCACCGGCAGCCCGGTCAGCACGGTGCGCAGGGCGGGTCGGGTGGGCAGGACCGCCGCTCGCAGCAGCGCCACGAGGGTGGCGGGCGCGATCAGATCGGCGGTGGACAGCCCGCTGACATCGTTGAGGGCCATCCCCGCGGTGGGGATGCCGAGTTCGGTGACCGTGTCGGTCACGGCCTTCGCGGCCCCGGCGAACGAGGGCGGCAGGCCGCGGCGCAGGGCGACCAGCCGGCCCAGGCTCTCCGCGAGGTCGTTGTCGGACTCGGTGAGCATGCGTTCGACGAGTACCCGCACCGGCGGGCTGTCCACCGAGGCGACGCGGGTCGCCCCCGCCTCGGCGGTCCCGGTGCCGATCGCGCCGACCGGGATCCCGGCCGCCGTCAGCGCCCCGGCGAACGCGGCCGTCGCCGCCGCGGCGGGGGTGGGGCTGCGCGGGCCCTCGGCGCCTGGAGCGGAACGACCCGCGTCGAGTTCCAACGCGGAGACCGGCGTGACGTCGCCGTCCGTCACGTAGTTGTCACGCCATCCAGGCGCCCGGTCGGGGCCGACGAACAGCGACCCGTCGCCGACCACTCGAGCCACCGAGGTGATGCCGGCCGCCCGGACCTGGGCGACGAGATCGGCGAGTCGGGCGAAGGCCGGGTAGCCGTTGGTGCCGGGCGCGGCGGTCAGCGTCGGGTCACCGCCGCCCACGAGCCACAGCGTGCCGCCGGGCGCTTGGCCGGCGGCACCCGCCGGTCGGCTGCCGGGCGGTCGGGTAGCGGGCGGTTGGCTGTTGGGCGGGGGGCTGTAGAGGACCGACGTGCGCAGCCGGGTATCCGGGAAGGTGACGAGGGCCGCCGTGGCGACCGCGGTCTTGAGCGTCGACGCCGGCACGGCCGGTGTGCGGGCGCGATCGTCCAGCAGCACGTGACCGGTCGACGCGTCGACGACGAAGGCGGCGGGCCCGGCGAGGACGGGGTCGCCGAGCGGCCCGGCAAGGCGGGCGGCGACCGACGCGGGCTGGGGCGCGGGCGCGGCCGGGTCCAGACCTGCGAGGACCGCGGCCCCCGCCCGGCCCGACCCGGAGACCGGCGGTACGGGTCGGTCGGCGCCGGGACCGGTGGACAGGGAGCCGGCGAGAAGGGCGCTGACGAGGGCGGTGAGCGCCCCTGTCCGAGCGACCGGCGCGGCTGACGTCACCTGCCGGACACTACGCAAGGCGGGTGCGTTCCGCCGACGGTGCCGCCTGCCCCGGCAGGCGCGGGCCCCCGGCGGGCGTCACAACGCCGGGCCTGGCCGCCGGGGATCGCCGGGCCTGGCCGCCGGGGATCGGATGTGCGGTCGTCCGGGCGTGGGCGTCCCAGGTGGCATGTCGCCTGCCGCTGTGTCACCGTATGCCGCGAGCCGTGCGCCGACCCGGGTCGGTCCACATGACCCGCGGGAGGGTCCGTCCGTTCGTCGTCCGGTGAGCTTTCCCGCCTGCGTGGCGGGTCGCGGCGGCCGGTGGGGGAACATCTGCCTGCGAGGCGGACCCCGCTCGTCGTCCGGGTTCGTCGTCCGTGTTCCGTGATGGTCCGCACCGCGGCGCCGTCGCCCGGCGGCACGAGGTCGGTGGGCACGGGGAGGCGGACGTGGCCCGGCGGCACCGGCCGTGGGGCGGCGGTGGCGGCGACGCCCGGGCAGTGGCGTTGCCGACCGGGTGGCTCGGGCAGGGGGTGGCTTCCGGGACACTGGGAGGGCGGCGGTCGTCGTCCGCGACACTTCGCCGTGTCCGTCAGGTGTTCCGGCGCGTGTCCCGGCGCGTGGCCGCGGCGCGCGGCACCCGGCCGCGCTGCCCCGGCAGCCGCCGGAGCAGGCGACCCCCGGCATCCGCCGGAGACCGACGAGTGAGTTCACACGTGGTGGCCGACCGGCGCGGACCGGGCCGGCCTGAGCATGAAGGAGACAGGGAGCGGAGTGGACCTTGAGTTCGATGTGACCATCGAGATCCCCAAGGGTCAGCGCAACAAGTACGAGATGGATCACCACACCGGGCGCATTCGGCTGGACCGGATGCTGTTCACCTCCACCCACTACCCGTCGGACTACGGGTTCATCGAGGGCACCCTCGGGCGGGACGGGGATCCGCTGGATGCGCTGGTCCTGCTGGAGGAGCCGACGTTCCCGGGCTGCCTGGTGCGGTGCCGGACGATCGGCATGTTCGAGATGACNGACGAGAAGGGCCCGGACGACAAGGTCCTGTGCGTCCCGGTCGCCGACGTCCGCCAGGAGCACCTGCGGGATCTGCGGCACCTGCCGGAGTTCGACCGGCTGGAGATCCAGCACTTCTTCGAGGTCTACAAGGACCTGGAGCCCGGCAAGTCGGTCGAGGGCGCCTCCTGGGTGGACCGCAAGGAGGCCGAGCGGGAGATTCTCGCCTCGATCAAGCGGCTGCGCGACGCGGAGGGCGCCGGGGTGGACGGGCACGAGCAGGAGGCCGAGCCCAGGTCTGCGTGATCAGCCGATCGGCGCGGTGGCGGCGCCTCTTCATGCACGGGCCCGCGGGCTTCGTGGATGACGAGGCGCCCCTCGTGCCGGTCTTGCGGTGGCCCTTGCCGCGCTGCTCGGGGTCGAGCGCGGCCCGGATCGCCGGCCCGGCGCGCTCCACCCGGTTACGCACGCCGTACGAGGGGATCGTGCCGTCCGCGGTCATGCGGCCGATTGTGATACCCGTGGATGCCGCCCACGCCGCCTCGAGCGTGCCCGCCTGTCGCACCGCGCGGCACCGCACGGCACCGCACCGTGCGGGTGAGGGGCCGTGCCGAGGGAGTGAGCCGGAGGCGGGGATTGAACCCGCGACCTATCGCTTACGAGGCGATTGCTCTGCCACTGAGCTACTCCGGCGATCGGCCAGGATCGCACTGGCCCGGGTCGAGTATGCCAGATGCCCGCGCGGTGCCGACCGCGGGTACTCGGCCGGCTGCGCGCCGCGCGGTGCCGCGGCCGCCGGCTGCCCGGCCTGGACTCGTGGCCGGAGCGGGATTCCGGCCCACCGTCGCGCCGATCCGGCGAGGCCGGGGTGCCGGGAAAGAGAACGATCCGGCGATCCCACCCCATCAGGCTGTCATGGGCACCCAGGAAGGCGGCCACGGACGTGACAATCGGTTTGCGGGTAATCCGAATCTTGTCACAATTTTCGGCTCCTGGCCCGTCGAACGACGTAAACCGCTACCCCGGTTGCAGTTGTTCCGATGAGGATGCGTAGGGTTTCGCTTCATGACCGGGGCCGGGGACGCTGCACCTGCAGCGGCGACACGAGGAGCCTCGCTCCTCGTCGCTGAGGACGATGAGGCATCTCGCGTGGCACTTGCGCGCAGCCTCGAACGATTCGGCTATCGCGTGCTGGAGGCGGCGGACGGCGAAGCTGCCCTCCGGCTGTTCCAGACGACCGAGATCGATCTGGTCGTCCTGGACGTCGCGATGCCGCGGATGGACGGCTTCGCCGTGCTGAGCCGCCTACGCCAGACGAGCGAGGTGCCGGTGATCATGNTCACCGGGCGAGCCGAGGAGGTCGACCGGGTGGTCGGCCTGGAGCTGGGCGCCGACGACTACGTCGTGAAGCCCTACTCGCTGCGGGAGCTGGTCGCGCGGGTGCGGGCCCGGCTACGCCGCCGGCCCGCCGAGCCGCCGCCCCAGCGCACCGGGGACGGCAACGATCCGCTCGTGTACGGCGACGTGTCCATCGACCTGCGCGCCCGCGAGGTCGCCGTCGCCGGTGAGCGGATCGACCTGACCGCGCGCGAGTACGAGCTGCTGGCCTTCCTCGCGCGCCACCCCCGACGGGTGTTCAGCCGCGAGGAGCTGCTCGAGCAGGTCTGGGGTACCCGCTTCCAGGACCCCGCCACCGTCACCGAACACGTCCGGCGCGTGCGCACCAAGGTGGAGGGCCGCCCACCGCAGCGGCGGCTGGTGACCACCCTGCGCGGGATGGGCTACCGCTTCGACCCGTGAGCCGCGGGCAACGGCGGCGCGCGGGGTCGGGCTGACCGAGACGACCGGTCAGGGCCGGTGGCGGTGCCGGGAGCGCCGACGGGCGCGCTCCGAATCGCCGCCTGTCCCGCCGTCGTGCGCCGGTCCGCCCTGTGCCGGCGCCTCGCCCGCCGGGCCGCGGCGGTCGGTGCCCCGGTGTGCCCCGCTCTCGTGGCCGGCGGTGATCTGGTCGTCGCCGGCCTGGTGAACGCCGGTCTGGTCGGGGGCGGCCTGGACATCGCGCGCCTGGACATCGCCGGGCTGGATATCGCCGGGCTGGTCGGCGTCGACGGGCGCGGGGTCGGGCTCCGGGCGGGGCTCGAGACTCGGCGCGGCTGGGCTCGGCGGGGCTGCTGGGCTCGGCGGGGCTGGGCTCGGCGGGGCGTAGGCGGCCTCGTGCGCCTGCCGGGACGGGCAGACGTCGGCCCGGTCGCAGGAGGTCCGCCCGCCGCCGTCGAGCACCACGACAGCCTGCTGACGGGGCACGTCATGCCGGACGACCCGGCCCTCGCCCTGGGGAGTGCAGGCTCGTTCCCCGACGGCGGGCACAGCCGCGGCGAACTCCTCGTAGAGCGGGTGCTCGTAGCGCAGGCAGCACATCAGCCGTCCGCAGGCGCCGCTGATCCGCATCGGGTTGAGAGCCAGGTTCTGGTCGCGGGCCATGCGCAGGCTCACCGGCTCGAAGTCGGTGAGGAACGTCGCGCAGCACAGGTCACGCCCGCACGAGCCGATCCCGCCCTGCACCCGGGCGCTGTCCCGGGCCGACAACTGCCGCAGCCGCACCCGCGCGGCCAGCGTCCGGTTCAGGTCGCGGACCAGCTCCCGGAAGTCGATCCGGCCCTCCGCGCTGAAGTAGATCGTGTATCCGCCGGTGTCCGGCACATGGTCGACACCGACGATCTTCATCGGCAGGTTGTGCTCCCGCGCCAGCCGCCGGGCGGCGACCCGAGCCCGGGCCCGCCGGCGTCGGGACAGCTCGGCCCGCTGCACGTCTGCCGCCTGCGCCAGCCCCGCCAGCACGGGCAGGCCGCCGATGTCCTCGGAGATCCACTGTGGTGCCCACATGCAGGTGGCGACCTCGGGACCGTCGTCGGTGGGCACGAGGACCTGGTCGCCGACCCGGGGGGTGTGGGCACCCGGATCGGCGTAGTAAAGCTTCCCGCGGGGGGAGAACGCCACCGCGCACATCATCGGCATCCGGCCCGTCACCTTCCCTGGCCCGCGGGCCGGCTGGCCGGCCGCAACGATGGGCCCGCGTGGGAGGCGGGCCCGATGCGCGGCAGCGCCGGGTCGGGCGGGGCGTGCCGGAGTCGCCCGCCAGCGTGATCTGCGTCGCACGTCACAGTATGCCGCCAGGTGCGGCTTGGCCGCCCGTTTCGGCCATTCCGACCCCACCGGCGGCACCGCGCCGGGCGGACGCGGCCGCCGTCAGCCGTCGCGCAGGGCGAGGGTCAGGGACTCCACGGCGAGCAGCGGGACGAGGCCCGGGTTGTCGGCGAGGGCTGCCCGGGTCGCGAGCACGGCCTCCAGCCGCCGCAGCGTCTGCTCCGGGGTCGAGGCCGCCGCGAGGCCCGCGGCCTCGACCGCGTGGTCGGCATGGATCGGATCGACCGGCGCGCCGAGCTGCTCGGCGAGCACGTCGCGGTAGAGGCCGGCGAGGTCGACCAGGGCCCGGTCGAGGGAGTCGAGGATGGTGCGCCGCCCGCGGCTCTTCTGGTTCCGCTCCAGCTCCTTGAGCGCTCCGGCCGCGCCCCGCACGACCATCGAGCGTGCCTTGGCGCCCGCCTTCGGCGCCCGCGCGGATCTCGACTTCCCGCCGGTGGCGGTCGCACCGACGCCGAGGGCCGTCTTCAGCGCCTCCGTCTCGACCTCNTCCCGCTCGGCGTTCGCGGCCTCCGCATCGGNGTTCGCGGCGCCCACGAGGTCGGCGGCGGCGGCCAGGCAGTCCCCGACGCGCCCCAGGCGGCCAGGGATGCGCAGGACCGCCGCCCGGTGGGCCCTGGCGGCCTCGTCGGTGGCGAGGCGGCGGGCCAGCGCGAGGTGCCCCTGCGAGGCCCGGGCGGCCGTCTGCGCCAGCTGCTCGTCGATCCCCTCCCGCAGCAGCATGTCGCGCACGTCCGCAGCGGAGGGCAGTCGCAGCGCGACCGTCCGGCAGCGGGAGCGGATGGTGGGAAGCACATCCTCGATCGACGGCGCGCACAGGAGGAACACGGCGCGTTCCGCCGGCTCCTCCAACGCCTTGAGCAGCGCGTTCGCCGCGGCTTCGGTGAGCCGGTCGNCATCGGTGAGCAGCAGGATCCGCCAGCGGCCGGCGGTGGGGGCGCTGGCGGCGTCCCGGACCAGGGCGCGGACGTCCTTGACGCCGAGCGAGAGCCCCTCCGGCGTGACGGTGCGCAGGTCGGTGGCGGTATCGGTGAGCACCGTGTGGCAGCCGGTGCACTCCCCGCAGCCGGGCGGCTCCCGCTCGCAGTTCAGCCCGGCGGCGAACGCACGCGCCGCCTCCTGCCGCCCCGCGCCGGACGGGCCGGTGAACAACCACGAGTGGGTCATGCCCGAGCGAACCCCGGCCGAGNCGCCACCACCGCCCGCGCCCGCGCGGAGGCCGGGGGAGGCCGCCACCGCGGCCGCACGCAGCGTCGCGACGACCGCCTCCTGGCCGACCAGCGTCTCCCAGACCGTCACGGGCTCATCATGCCCCGCCCGCCGCCCGGCTCAGACGCCCAGGGGCACGGCCCGGCGCTCCACCCGGCTGGCGACGACGGCGCGGATCTCGGCGTGAATCTCCTCCCGGGGGCGATTCGCGTCGACGGTGAGGTAGCGCGCGGGTTCCCCCTGGGCGAGCCGGAGGAACCCGTCGCGTACCCGGCTGCGGTAGGCGAGCAGCTCGGCTCCTGCCTCGTCGACCGGCTCGCGGAACGATTCTTNGGCCGGTTCGTCAACCGATTCTTCGGCCGGTTCCGCGGCCGGTTCGCCGGCCGGCCTGCGCTGCATCCCGAGGTCGGCGGACAGGTCCAACAGCACGGTCAGGTCGGGAACGAGGGCATGGGTGGCCCACTGGGCCAGCACGGCCAGTTCCGCGGCATCGACCGACCGGCTCGCGCACTGGAAGGCGATCCACGAATCGACGTAGCGGTCCGTGATGACGATGGCACCCCGGGCGAGCGCCGGCTCGATCACCCGGCTCACGTGCTCGGCCCGGTCGGCGGCGGCGAGCAGTGCCTCGGTGCGGGCGTGCAGGCGCGTCGAGGGGTCGAACAGCAGCTCCCGCAGCCGCGCGCCGGTCGTCGTGCCGCCGGAACCGGAGGTCACGACGACCTCGCGCCCGCTGGCCGCCAGCCAGGTCCGCAGCAACTCGACCTGGGTGGATCGCCCAGCGCCCTCGGCCCCCTCGACCGCGACGAACAGGCCGGCGTGACGGGGTCGCGTCGGCGTCGGCTTCCGGCCGCGCATCGCGTTCCACAGCTCCGGCCAGACCGCGACTCCGACTCGCTCGTCCATCTGGCGGTAGGCGAACAGCCCCACCGCCACCGCGAGCAGGCCCCCGCCGAGCAGGACGACGGTCACGCCGTCCGCCCGCACGGTGATGTCGCCCCACAGGTGGATGCCGTGNGTGCCGATCAGGCCGACGAGCGCGGGGGCCGCCGCCAGCACCACCAGCAGGTCGATGCGCACCAGCGACTGCACCAGGGCGAAGGTCCGCCCCCGCAGCTCGTCGGAGACCTCGGCCTGAAGCAGCGTGTAGCCGGTCACCCAGGCGACCCCGGCGAACGCCCCCACGGCCACCACCAGGATGCAGGCGATGACCAGGTTCGGGATGATGGCGACGACGACCAGGGTGATGCCGGCGCCGGTGACGCAGACGCCGAACAGGCGGGTCCGGCTGTAGTCTCCGAGCAGCTTCGGGCCGGCCGCCATCCCACCGGCCAGCCCGATGAACACCGCTCCGAACAGAACTCCGTAGGCGGAGTCACCGCCGCCGAGGATCTCGACGTAGAGCCGGCCCAGGGCGATCACGCACCCGGCCCCCGCGAAGCCGCCGAGAATGCCTATGACCAGCCCGCGGACCAGCCGGTCATGCCCGACGTAACGCCAGCCCTCGGTGATCGAGGCCAGAAAACCGGGCTCGGGACCGGTCTCCGGGCGGGCGGCCCGGCCGATGCCCTTGAGCCCCCAGATCACGATGGCCGAGCCGAGGAACGTCGCCGCGTTGAAGTACAGCGCGAGATCGACGGAGGAGTCCCGGAAGAACGACACGCTGGAACCCAGCGTCCGCGAGATCGTCGCCAGCATGGTGAAGATGGCGGCGGCGAGCGGGGCCGTGCCGTAGGTCATGATCAGGCTCAGCGTGTTCGCCNCGGCCAGCCGCTCCCGCGGAACCAGGTGCGGGACGCTGGCGTCCTTCGCCGGAGCCCAGACCAGGGTGACCGCCTCGACCAGGAACGACGCGATGAGCAGCCATTCGAGCGTGCCGATGAGCGGGATCGAGACGAACAGCCCGAAGCGGATCACATCCGTGACGACCATCGTCAGCCGGCGATCCAGCCGGTCGGCGAGCGCGCCNNCGAGCGGCCCGAGGATCAGGGCCGGCATCAGCCGGACGATCAGCAGCGAGCCGATCGCGTACGCCTGCCCCGAGAAGCTGTTCTGTAGCTGGGTGACCAGCGCGGTCGTGGCCAGCAGGCCCATCCAGTCGCCGAGGCTGGACAGGCTGAGCTGGATCCACATCCGACGGAACTCGGGGATCCGCAGCACGGCGCGGATGTCGCTGTCGTCGCCGGCCGTGCTGCTTGCCCTGGGAAGCGGGGAGGGGACCGTCGTGACCGGATGCCGACCCGGCATACGCCCCAGCCGCAGCCGCCGGCCGCCACCGCGGCCCGCGCCGCCGTCATCGTCGTGCCGCTCGACGCCGCGGTCCGTGACCTCCTGCCGGTCGGCATCGGCCCCCTGCCGGTCGGCGCGGTGCTCGTCGGCCGGCAGGTCATCCGCAGGCGGGAGAGTCGTGCTCGCCGGGGCCGGGGTTCCGGGGGACGCGGTGACGGCGGGGGAAGCCGGGATGGTGGTCGTGGAGCCGACCGTGGCGGATCCGTTCGCCGCCACCGTGCCGTCCCCCGCCGCGTCGACCGGCCCGTGAGTCGGCCGGATCGGCGAGGCCATCAGTCCGTCCGACGGGTGCCACCGGAGGCCGCCTCCGCGGCGCCACCGCCGTCGTCCGGAGCAGACGACCCGGTGGCCGCCNACTCCTCGCCGACCTTCTTCGCCGTGCTGCTCTTCGTCCCGGACCTGGTCGTGGCCGACTTCGCCGCCGCGCCACGCGTGGTGGCGGACTTGGTGGTGGCGGACTTGGCGGCCGTCTTGGCCGTCGTGGACTTCGCCGCGCCCGTCTTCGCCGTCGTGGACTTCGCCGTCGTCGTCTTCGCGGCGCTGCTCTTCGCGGCCGTCGTCTTCGTGGCCGTCGTCTTCGTGGCCGTCGTCTTCGCGGTGCCTCGGGCGGCTCGCTTCGCGGGGGCCGGACCGCGGGCCCGGCGGTCGGCGAGCAGCTCCGCGGCGCGCGCGTCCGTGATCGACTCGACGGCGTCGCCCTTGCGAAGGCTGGCGTTGGTCTCGCCGTCGGTCACGTAGGGCCCGAACCGGCCCTCCCGGACGACCATCGGCTTGCCGCTGGCCGGATCGTTGCCGAGCTCGCGCAGCGGGGGGGTCTGGGCGGCCTGGCGGCGTCCGCGCGCCTTGGGCTGCGCGAGCAGCGCCAGCGCCTCCTCGAGCGTCACCGTGAACAACTGGTCCTCGGACTCCAGCGACCGGCTCTCGGCGCCCTTCTTCACGTAGGGGCCGTACCGCCCGTTCTGCGCGGTCACCTCCTCGCCGTCCGCACCGGCGCCCAGGGTGCGGGGCAGCGTCAGCAGCTTCACGGCGTCGTCGAGGGTCAGCGTCTCCAGCGACATCGTGCGCAGCAGGCTGGAGGTCCGCGGCGGATCGGTGTCCGTGGTGACGTACGGGCCGAACCGGCCGGCCTTGGCCGTGATCGTCGCGCCGGTCGCGGCGTCCACGCCCAGCACCCGGTCCCCGCTCGGGGCGGCCAACAGCTCCAGGGCGCGGGCCACGGTCAGCTCGTCCGGGGCCAGGTCGTCGGGCACGCTGGCCCGCCCCTCCCCGAGCTGCACGTAGGGGCCATAGCGTCCGACGCGCACCACGACCGTCGTGCCGTCGTCGGCCTTGCCGAGCGGGATCGAGTTCACCTCGCGGGCGTCGATCTCCCNGAGCCGCTCGCTGACGAGGTGCTTGAGCCCGGCCGCGGTCGCCGGGTCGGTGCCGTCCCCGGTGCCGAAGTAGAAGCGGGTCAGCCAGTCGGTGGACGCCGACGTCCCCGCCGCGATGTCGTCGAGGTCGTCCTCCATCGTCGCGGTGAACCGGTAGTCCACCAACCGGCCGAAGTGGTCCTCCAGCAGGCCGACGACGGCGAAGGCGACGAAGCTCGGCACGAGGGCCGAGCCCTTCTTCCACACGTAGCCGCGGTCCTGGATCGTGCCGATGATCGAGGCGTACGTGGACGGCCGGCCGATCCCGAGCTCCTCTAGCGTCTTGACCAGGCTGGCCTCGGTGAAGCGGGCCGGCGGACTGGTGGTGTGCCCGCGGGGGGTCAGCGAGCGGACCGCCAGCGGGTCGCCCTGGCGCACGTCGGGCAGGCGCCGCTCCCGGTCCTCCAGCTCCGCGTCGGGGTCGTCGGCGCCCTCGACGTAGGCACGCAGGAAGCCGGGGAAGGTGATGACCTTGCCGGACGCCGAGAACTCCGCGTCCTCCCCGGTCGACGACGTGGCGCCGAGCCGGATCGTGGCACTCGTGCCGCNGGCGTCGGCCATCTGGCTGGCGACGGTGCGCTGCCAGATCAGCTCGTAGAGCCGGTAGGAGTCGACGTCGAGCTCGCCGCGCACCTCGCCGGGGGTGCGGAAGTGGTCGCCGGCGGGCCGGATCGCCTCGTGCNCCTCCTGGGCGTTCTTGACCTTCTTGGTGTAGGTACGCGGGCTGGCCGGGACGTACTCCGGCCCGTAGAGGCTCTCCGCCTGGCTGCGGGCGGCGGCGAGCGCCGTCTCGGACAGGTTCGTCGAGTCGGTGCGCATGTAGGTGATGTAGCCGTTCTCGTACAGCCGCTGCGCGATCTGCATGGTGCGCTGGCTGGAGAACCGCAGCTTGCGGCCCGCCTCCTGCTGCAGCGTGGAGGTCATGAACGGCGGGTACGGCGAGCGGCGGTACGGCTTGGTCTCCACCGAGCGCACCGCGAACGCGGCCTGCGCCAGCCGGTCGGTGAGGGCCCGCGCGCCCGCCTCGTCCAGTCGGGTCACGCCGGACGTGGTCAGCTCGCCGGTCGGCGCGAAGTCCCGGCCGGTGGCGATCCGATTGCCGTCGAGGGCGACCAGTGTCGCCGGCAGCGGCGTCCGTTCCACGCCGCCGCCGGTCGCGTCCGCGTCGGCCCCGTCGGTTCCGGCCGNCCAGGCCTGGCGGGCGACCGTCGCGCCGAACAGGCCCTCGATGTTCCAGTACTCCGCGGCGCGGAAGCGCATCCTGGCCCGCTCCCGCTCGACCAGGACCCTCGTCGCCACGCTCTGGACGCGGCCCGCCGACAGCTTCGGCATGACCTTCTTCCACAGCACGGGGGAGACCTCGTAGCCGTAGAGGCGATCCAGGATGCGCCGGGTCTCCTGCGCGTTGACCAGGTTCTCGTCGATCTCGCGGGGGTTGTCGACGGCGCGGCGGATCGCCTGCGGGGTGATCTCGTGGAACACCATCCGCTTCACCGGCACCGTCGGCTTGAGCGTCTGGAGCAGGTGCCAGGCGATCGCCTCGCCCTCGCGGTCCTCGTCTGTCGCGAGGTAGAGCTCGCTGGCTTCCTTCACCAACGCCTTGAGCTTGCTGACCTGCAGCTTCTTGTCCGGCGTCACCACGTAGAGCGGCTCGAAGTCGTTGTCGACGTCCACGCCGAGCCGGGCCCAGGGCTTGCCCTTGTGCGCGGCCGGGACATCGGCGGCGCTGCGCGGCAGATCGCGGATGTGGCCGATGCTCGACTCGACCTGCCAGCCCGGCCCGAGGTAGCCGGCGATGGTCTTCGCCTTGGCCGGGGACTCCACGATCACCAGGCGGGTGCCCGAGCCGGGGGTCGGTTCGGCGGCGGCCCCGGTGGAGCCGCCGGAACCGGTCGCCGACCGGCTGGTCGGCCGGCGACCCGTGGCGGCTCGGCCGGCGGCCGCCCGGCTGCTCGGACGCGTGGCGGGCACCTCGGTCGGGGCCGCGCTCGCGCCCGGGCTCGGCGTGGAGCCGGTCCCGGTGGGCTCGCCGGGCTCGGCGACCGGCGCGGCTGACCGCGCGGTCGTCCGTGTCGTCGTCTTCGTGCGCGGTGGCACTTCTCTCCTCGGTGCGGCGTGCTCGGTGCGATGACCGGTGGGCGAAGCGTAGGGCGCCCCTCCGGAGCGTAGGTCCCGGATATGGCGGATGTTGCTCGGGCGGAGCTCGGTGCTGGATCTGGCGTGGCCCGGCGAACGGTCGTCCGGCGGGCGCTGATCGGGCGAGCGGCGGCCGCCGGTGTGCAAGCGGTGCCTCGGAGCACCGTACGCCGCTGTCGGATTCCGCGGAGCTTCCCGTCCGGGTATGACCCCGGTAGCCCGACGCTTACCCACGGCTCACCCGATGACGCCTGGACGGCCCGACCGGGCCCGCACGAGGGTGCGCCATGGTGGTATGAAGCCGCGATCTCAGGCGCGTCGATGTCACGCCGAGCGATCGATGTCGGCGGTTCGTGGCGGCGCCCCGCCGGGCCCGCCGGCCGGCGGGTACAAAAGGGATCTTGTGCCGGCCGGCCGGCGGGATCGAGCTGCCGTCAGACGTTGATCTTCTGCGGACTGGGGGCCGGCGGCTGCGTGACCGGCGGACTGCCGTCGATCATCGAGCTGCGTCGCTTGGACACGACGATCACCGCCACGATGACGGCGACCGCGGCGACGGCCACGCCGACCCGCAGCGGCGTGTTGCGGTCGGTGCCGACCGAGTACTTCACCACCGTCGGCGCGATCAGCAGGCTGACCAGGTTCATCACCTTGAGCAGCGGGTTGATGGACGGCCCCGCGGTGTCCTTGAACGGGTCGCCCACCGTGTCGCCGATGACCGTCGCGGCGTGGACCTCCGAGCCCTTCCCCCCGTAGTTCCCGTCCTCGACGAGTTTCTTCGCGTTGTCCCATGCGCCGCCGGAGTTCGCCAGGAACACGGCCATCAGAACGCCGCCGGCGATGGCCCCGCCGAGGAACGCCCCCAGGGGCGGGTAACCGAGGCCGAAGCCAACCGCGATCGGTGCGAGGACCGCCAGCGTCCCCGGCGTAATCAGTTCACGGAGCGAGTCTCTGGTGCAGATGTCGACGACCGCGCCGTAGTCCGGCTTCTCGCTGCCGGTCATGATTCCGGGCCTGGTGCGGAACTGGTTGCGCACCTCCATCACGACCCGTCCGGCCGCCCGGCCCACCGCGTTGATGGCGAGCCCGGAGAACAGGAAGACGACAGCCGCGCCGATGACGAGCCCGACCAGCGCGTCGGGATACGCGATGTTCAGTCCACCGACCGTCCCCCGGCCGGTCTCCGGTCGGGCCCCGGCATCACCGAGAGCGTTGGTGACCGTGTCGGTGAACGACCCGAACAGCGCGGTCGCGGCCAGCACGGCGGTGGCGATCGCGATGCCCTTCGTGATGGCCTTCGTGGTGTTGCCCACGGCGTCGAGGGAGGTCAGGATGGCNCCGCCCGCCTCGTCCATCTCCCCGGACATCTCGGCGATGCCCTGGGCGTTGTCGCTCACCGGACCGAAGGTGTCCATCGAGACGATGACGCCGACCGTGGTCAGCAGTCCGGTTCCCGCCAGCGCGACCGCGAACAGCGCGATCGTGACGCTGCCCGAACCGAGCAGGTAGGCACCGAAGACCGCGGCCCCGATGAGCAGGGCGGAGTAGACGGCGGATTCCAGGCCGACTCCGATGCCGGCGAGAATGTTCGTCGCCGGACCGGTGAGCGACGCCTGGGCCACATCGCGCACCGGCCTGCGGGTCGTCTCGGTGAAGTATCCCGTGAGCACCTGGATGGCCGCGGCGAGCACGATGCCGATGAGAACGGCACTGATCGCGATGAGGCGCGGATTGCCCGACTGGGTGCTGGCCTCGAGCCCCGGGAACCCGGCGAAGTCCGTCGGCAGATAGAGCACCGAGACGATCACCACGCCGATCGCCGACACCACCGCGGAGAGGAAGAAGCCGCGATTGATCGCCGCCATCCCGCTGCGGTCGCCGGCCCGTGGCGACACCGCGAAGATGCCGATGACCGCCGTGACGACCCCGACGGCCGGGATCAGCAACGGGAACACCAGCCCCCGCTCGCCGAAGGCGCTCACCCCGAGGATCAGTGCGGCGACCAGGGTCACCGCGTAGGACTCGAACAGGTCCGCGGCCATCCCGGCGCAGTCGCCCACATTGTCGCCGACGTTGTCGGCGATCGTCGCCGCGTTCCGCGGGTCGTCCTCCGGAATTCCCTGCTCGACCTTTCCGACCAGGTCGGCTCCGACGTCCGCGGCCTTGGTGAAGATGCCACCGCCGACCCGCATGAACATCGCGAGCAGGGCGGCCCCGAAGCCGAATCCCTCCAGGACCTGCGGCGCGGTGTCCCGGAAGACCAGCACGACGACGGCGGCGCCGAGCAGGCCCAGCCCGACCGTGAACATGCCCACGACGCCGCCCGTCCGGAAGGCGATGCGGACCGCGGCCTTCTCGCCCTGGCTCATCGCCGCGGCCGCTGTCCGGGTGTTGGCCCTGGTTGCCAGCGACATTCCGACAAAGCCGACGAGCGCCGAGAACAGCGCGCCGACGACGAAGAAGACCGATCGGCCGACCTTGGCGCCGGTGTCGTCGGCCGGAAGGAGTAGCAGGACAAAGGGAATGACGACGACAAAACCGGCCAACGTCTTGAACTGGCGCCTGAGGTAGGCGGCCGCGCCTTCCTGGACCGCCTGCCCGACCTCCACCATCCGCGCGGTTCCGGGGCTGGCGGCCAACACCTCCCGTACCAGGTAGCCGGCAACGAGCAGGGCGAGGGCTGCGATTATCGCCACACCGGCGACCAGGCCGAGGGCGTTGCCGCTAAGGTCGATTCCAGTGCCCTGGGACTGCAGGGCGCGGGTCGGGGACATGGCTCCTCCCGGTCTACTCCGTGCACCCTCCGCGCGTGTCGCTGGCTCGTCGGTGCCGGTTTCGGNGGGCACCCGGGCATGGAGACGGTGGCGGTCGAGCGCCGCATCTGACGGCACCCGGAGTGAGTTCGGCCGGATTCGTCCCGAATTCGACGCTTTCCGGCAGGGCTCACGGGGAGCACAAGTGGATCTCCGACGGTTGGATCAACCGTCCGCGAGATGCGGCGGAGTCTATCCACACGACTGTGACGTGCGCTGCTTTTTCTGTGGTCGCCGGCCGGGTCGTCGCGTTCGTACGCCTAAGGCGAACTCGCGTATTGGTTCTGGTTTAGCCCGGTATGGCATGAAAGCCGCGGCCGCGCATCAGCGGTGGGAATCCTTGCGCCGAGCGGCGCCGGGGCGCCGCCGGGACCGGCGCAGACCCTGAACGCCCGTGGAACGCGGGCAGGACCGCAGTGGCCCCGACGCCGCGCCACGAGGCGGGAATCCACCCGGCGCCGACGATCCTGCCGACCACGACGTGGCAGACGGGATGCTCCACCCGTCAGCTTCAGGATGAAGCGACGGTCAGCGGGCCGTCTTGTAGGGCGCGGCCTCGATGCCGACGCCGGTGTGCCAGGTCATCGCCACGACGGTGCCCACCCCGTCAGGCCCGCGGCTGATCTCGACCTCGTCGACCAGGCCCTCGATGAGGGCGAGCCCGAGGCCCGGCGGGAAACCCGCGCTGTCCTCGGCCGAGTCGTCGTCGGACGACTCGGACCACCAGGGCGGGTCGGCGTCCTCGGGTTCGAGGTCCAGCAGCGTGGAGGCGGTGACGAGGCCGCCGTCGGGACCCGGCGCGACCTCGTCACCGGTGCGCCCGCAGTCCGCGACGGTGATGGTGAACGTCTCGGGCGTGTCGATGAGCGCGACATGCACCGGCGACTCCGGCGAATGCCGGCGGTTCACCCGCACCGCGCGGGCGCATGCCTCCGTGACCGCCAACTTGATCTCGTCGGCGGCTCCGGCGGGAACCCCGGCCCGGCGGCTGACCGCCGTGGCGATCATCCGCGCCGTGCGGACGTGTCCGTTCAGGGCGGCGAACCGCAGCTCAACGGTGGGCATACGGCGGTGCCTGCCTTTCCGAAGGCGTGATGTCCGGCTCACTCACTCGCTGGCGGCGAGCGCTTCCTCGATGGAGGAATGGATCGGGAAGACCTTGGTGAGACCCGTGATCCGGAAGATCTTGAGGATGCGTTCCTGGGTGCAGACCAGCCGCAGGGAACCCTCGTGCGCACNCACCCGCTTGAGGCCGCCGACCAGGACGCCGAGGCCGGTCGAGTCGAGGAACTCGACGCCCTCCATGTCGACGACCAGGTGGTACGAGCCCCCGGAAACAAGATCAATGAGCTGCTCGCGCAGCTTCGGTGCGGTGTACACGTCGATCTCGCCGCCCACCACGACGACCGTGTGGTTGCCTTCCTGGCGAGTCGTGAGGGACAGGTCCACGGATCCTCCTTGGGGTGCCTCCGGCCGTCCCGCGCTTCGGGCGACCGACATCACGGCGCCATTACCCTCCCACGAGGAGGATCAATCCGGTGGGCCGCGACACAGATCGCGGTGCCCCCGGCATTCCGGCGGCGTGGTCGATGACGTCTGCTGGAATCTATCCCTGATCTTGTCTGTGCGGGGCTGGTCGGCCGCGCCGAGTCGCGGTTGCGTGCCGGGTGGTCCGTCGGGTGGTGGCCCGTGGATCGCCCATCGTCCTGCGGGCGGTGGCGCCGCGGCGCATATCCTCGACGGTCGTGGGTTCGCCGGCGGACATCGGCGGCGCGGACANGGTCCTCGCCGGGCTTCGCCGCGACGCGCGGCGGGCGCAGTGCATGACGCATGTCGAGCCGGTCGCCGCCCGGCCGGGGCGGCGGGCGCCCTGGCCGGAGTGGGTCGACCCGGTGCTGCGAGGGCGGTGGGTCGCCGCCGGGATCGATGCGCCGTGGACGCACCAGGCGGCCGCAGCCGACGCCGCCCATGCCGGCCGCAGCGTCGTGCTGGCGACCGGCACGGCCTCCGGGAAGTCGCTGGGATACCTGATGCCGGTGCTGTCGCGGCTGCTCGCCCAGCCCGGTGCCCGCGCGCTCTACCTGTCGCCGACGAAGGCACTCGCCCATGATCAGCTCCGGGCGGTGCGGGCACTGCGGCTCACCGGGGTCCGGGCCGCCACCTACGACGGCGACACGCCGGCGGCCGAGCGGGACTGGGTCCGGGCCCATGCCGGCCTCGTCCTGACCAACCCCGACATGCTCCACCGCGGGATCCTGCCCCAACACCGGCGGTGGGCGCAGTTCCTGCGTGGCCTGCGGTTCGTCGTGATCGACGAGTGCCACGGCTACCGCGGGGTGTTCGGCGCCCACGTCGCCGCGGTGATCCGGCGGCTGCGGCGGGTCTGCGCCCGCTACGGGTCGCAGCCGGTGTTCCTGTTGGCGTCCGCGACCACCGCCGACCCGGGGCTGTCTGCCGGCCGGCTGACCGGGGTCGACGTCGAGGTGATCGACGACGACGGCGCCCCCCGAGGCCCGATGGACTTCGTGCTCTACGAGCCCCCGCTGCTGTGGCGGCGGCCGGCCGAGCGGGAGGGGTCCGACGCCTCGGGCGAGCCGCGCGGTGCCGGCGGGAACGGTGCCGGCGAGAACGGTGCCGGCGAGAACGGTGTCGGTGAGTACGGTGTCGGTGAGAACGGCGCGCCGGTCCGGCGGTCGGTCACCGCGGAGTCGGCCGACCTGCTCGCCGATCTCGTCGCCGACGGCGTGCGCACCCTGGTGTTCGTCCGGTCCCGGCGCTCGGCGGAGGTCGTGGCGGTCACCGCCCGCCGCGAGCTGGGCCACATCGGTGCGGACCTGGCGGAGCGGGTGGCGGCCTACCGGGCCGGCTACCTGCCCGAGGAGCGCCGTGAGCTGGAACGGCGACTGCGCGCGGGGGACCTGCTCGGCGTCGCGACGACGTCGGCGCTGGAGCTGGGCGTGGACATCAGCGGCCTGGACGCCACCGTCACCGCCGGCTTTCCGGGCACCCTCGCCTCGCTGTGGCAGCAGGCCGGCCGGGNCGGTCGGGACGGGCAGCGGTCGCTGGCGGTGCTGGTCGCGCGGGACGACCCGCTGGACACCTACCTCGTTCACCATCCGGAGGCGGTGTTCGGCCGGTCGGTGGAGGCCTGCGTGTTCGACCCGGACAACCCCTATGTGCTCGCCCCGCAGCTGGAGTGCGCCGCCGCCGAGCTGCCGCTCACCGAGGCCGACCTGGGCCTGTTCGGCCCGGCGGCGGCGCGCGTCGTCGACGACCTGGTGCGCCGCGGGCGGTTGCGCCGCCGGCCCACCGGCTGGTTCTGGACCCAGCGGGGTCGTCCGGAGGTGGACATCCGGGGGGCCGGCGGCCCGCCGGTCCGCATCGTCGAGACGGCCACCGGGCGCCTGCTGGGCACGGTCGACGCGGCCGCCGCGCACTCCGCGGTACACCCCGGTGCGGTCTACCTCCATCAGGGCTCGAGCTTCGTCGTGGACGACCTGGACCTGCCCGAAGCCGTGGCGTTCGTGCACGAGGAGTCCCCGGAGTGGACGACGGTCGCGCGCGAGCACACCGACATCCGGATCGTCGAGTCGACGCGCTCGCGCGTCCTGCCCGACGTCGAGGTGCACCTCGGGGTGGTCGAGGTCACCAGCCAGGTCGTCGGCTACCAGCGTCGGCTCGTCGCGACCGGCGAGGTGCTCGGCCAGGAGCCGCTGGATCTGCCGCCGAGACAGTTGCGGACCCGCGCCGTCTGGTACACCGTCACCGACGCCCTGCTCGCGGGCGCCGACGTCGAGTCCGCGGATGTNCCCGGCGCGGTGCACGCGGCCGAGCACGCGGCCATCGGCCTGCTTCCGCTGTTCGCCACCTGCGACCGTTGGGACATCGGCGGGGTGTCGACCGCCCTGCATGCGGACACGGGCCGGACCAGCGTCTTCGTCTACGACGGCCACGCCGGCGGCGCGGGATTCGCCGAACGGGGGTTCCTGCGCATCGGGGACTGGCTGGCCGCCACCCGGGACGCCATCGGCGCGTGCGAATGCCCGGCAGGCTGCCCGTCCTGCGTGCAGTCGCCGAAATGCGGCAACGGCAACGAGCCGCTCGACAAGGCCGCCGCCTGGCGCCTTCTCGCCGCGGTGACCGCCGCCGTCGGCTGAACCACGGATCACACGGATCACACGGATCCCGTGAACTCCGTGGATTCCACGGATCACACTGCGCCCGAACGGTTCCGCCTCGACCAAAGACGGGTAGGCCGAAGCCCATCGGCTCTTCGCGGCCAGTTTCGCCCACGTCCATGGTTCTGGAGGTACCGGTGGTAACCGTCGGTGTCGTGTTGTTGCTGGTAGCGGGGGTCTTCACCGCCGATCTGGTGCTGGAGAANGGCGGCCACACAGATGTAATGATCATGGGGCAGTCCCTCTCCTTCGATATCTGGGGCCTGTTCGTGCTGGGTCTCGCCGCCGGGGTGCTGGTCGTCGCGGGAGTGCAGCTGACCTTGCAGGGCCTGGCGCGGGACCGGCACCGCCGGCGGGTCGAGCGGCAGCGGGCCCGTGAGCTGGCGGCGATCCGCACCGCGCCGGCGCCTGCCGCGGCGGTACCCGCCGGCGCCGCGCCGCTCGCGCCCGTGGCCGCGGCGACGCGCCCGACTGGGGCCGACGAGCGGACCCCGGGCGGTCCCAGGCGGACGCGCCCCACCCTCGCCAAGCGCCCCACGCTGGCGAAGCAGCCCGCCGCCGAGGCCCGCCCGGCTTCTGGCGCCCGCCCGGCCACCGACGCTCGCCCGGCTACCGACGCTCGCCCGGCTACCGAGGCCCGCCCGGCTACCGAGATCCGCCCGGCTGCTGATGCCCGCCCGGTCTTCGAGCCCCGTCCGGCCGCCGAGACCGTCCCCGCGCACGGCGCGGACACCTCGCCCACCTGGTCCGGCGACGGCCGGCAATCCGCGCCGGTGCGGTCCGCCGTGCGCGTCCCCACCCCGTCGACGCCGCCGGCCTCGAACAACCCCCCGACCTCGAACAACCCGCCGGCCGATCCGCCGTCCGCCGGCTCCAGCGCGCCGGTGCGGACGAACACCCATCCGCGACGCGGCGACCGGATCGTGGCTCGCGTCGCGGACCTGGGCCGGCGGGAGACCGGCGACCGCGACTCGGCCGACCAGACCGTCCAGGACAGCGCGGGGGCCCGCTCCTGACCATGCGCTTGCTGGGACGTCGGCGGCCGGGCGCCGGCCGGGCCGCGCCACGGGGGTGGCCCGGCCGGGGACGTGCTGGTGCATGGTGGGGACTGCGGTCAGGAGGGGGACGCCGGCGGGGTGGAGGCCGGGGTCTGGTCGGGTGCCTTCGCCTGCGCGACGACGATGGTGATCGTCGAGCCGCGGGCGACGACGCCCCCCGGGGGCCGCTGGGAGACGACCGTCCCCGGTGCCTCGCTTCCCTGCCGGGGCCCCTCGACGACGTCGAGACCGAGTCGCCTAGGGAACGATGGTCACGATCACGGTGGTGAGCCCCCAGGTCGCGGTGCCCGACGTGGTCGGTCAGGATCGCGCCACGGCCACGGGTTTCTGGNGATGTTCGTGAACCCGGCGGCGCGTAGTTCCGCCTCCGCCGCATCGGCGCCGCGTCCGACGACGTCCGGAGTCATCGACGGGAGGCGATCCCCGTCGGTTGCGAAGACGGGGCAGGCCTGTCGTGAAGGTGACACCCTCCGGCACGGCGCCGCCCAGACCGTTCAGGACGGATCCGCGGCCCGTTCCTGGCCGTCCGCCTCCTGGAGCGTCGGCAGGTAGGCGCCGGCCGCGCCGCCCCAAGGGCCGGCTCGAGCGTGGACGCTCAGATCGCCCAGCATGCCGATCACCGCCGGCAGCCGCACGCTGACGGCGATCTCCACCGCGTCGGCGACGGTGCGGCAGTCCACCAGGCGGGTCCCGTTGGCGGCGCTGATCTCCCGGGCCCGCGCGCACACGGCCTGCTCGTCGGTCGGGGGCAGGGCCGCCGCGGCGAGCGCCGCGAGATCGGCGGCCGTTGCGGCCCGTTGCCGCGACGCGCCGATCACCGTCACGGTGAAGACGAGGCCGGCCAGCGACATCAGCGCGAACAGGACGGCCAGCAGCCACACCGTCGCCGATCCGCCGTCTCGCAGCTCCCCGGTCGCCGCGGGGGTGGCGAGTCCCGCGGACTGTGGATGGCGAGCACCCGCGGTCACGGTGGCCCCGGCGCAGCGCAGTCCGGCGCCGTGCAGGCGGCCGGTTCCACGGGAGTGACGGCGTGCGCCGTCACGACGAGCGCCGGCACCAGCCGCCCGAGGCCGGCGGCGCCGACCGGCGCCGAGACCTCGACGTCCAGCAGGTCGGCATCGCGGTGCAGCCGCAGGGTCGCCCCACGAGGTGCCGCCCGGGTCACCGCGGCGGAGACGGTCGCCTGTGCCTCGCCCCTGGCCGCGAGCCGGGCCCCGACCCGTGCCGCGTCGGCGCACCGGGCCTGCGCACCGACCGCCGAGACCATCCAGGCCGCGAGGAAGAAGACGACGAACAGGGAGGGAAGGCCCATGGCGAGTTCGGCGGTCGCCTGACCGCTGTCCGCCCCGTCGGTGACCTCCCGCCGGCGTCGGGCGACAGCCGGTGGGTGGGAGGTGGGACGTGCGCGGCGCCCGCGCGGCGCCGTCCCGGACCATCGCACCGGACCCCCTCAGAACGAGACGGTCAGCGCGCGCTGCACGACCGACGAGACCAGCGAGCGGGTCGCGGAACTCGACACGACCGCGTAGAGGACACCGGCGAACGCGACTGCGGCGAGCGTGCCGACCGCGTACTCGGCGGTGGACATCCCCAGGTCGCGGCCGCCCGCGCCGCCGCGGCGGCCGGCGAGGAGCCGGTGGCAGGCGGCCCGGATGAACGGACCGCGGGCCAGACGGGGCAGGCGGCGCTGGGACAGGAACATTCTCGACGGGAACATCGGGGACACCTCCGCAGACGGGGCAGGGTGGGTTTTCTCGGTGGGTGCCTGGGCGGTTGCGCCGACAGCAGACGCGGTCATGCCGGCGGAAGATGCGGCAGGGACCCGAGCACGACGGGAACGACGCCGAGCAGCAGGAAGGCCGGTAGGAAGCAGAGCCCGAGCGGCGCGACGGCCAGCACGCCGGCCCGGCGGGCAGNGGCGATGCTTTCCGCGTGGGCCTCGTCCCGGGCCCGTTGGGCGAGTCGGACGAGGGCGGCGGCCGGCTTCGCCCCGGACGTCTGGGCCCGGTCGAAGGCGGCGACGGCCGCCCGCATCATCGAGGTCCAGCGTGATCCCGGCGACGCGCGCGGATCGAGTCGCAGCAGCCGCGCCAGCCGCGCCGCGCGGCCGTTCGCGACGGTGGCAGCGATCAGCCGGTCGCAGGCGGCGGTCGCGTCGGCCCCCGCCGCCAGGTCCTCGGCGGCGCGGTGCAGCTCGCGGCCCAGCACCCCACCGTTGGCGGCGCCGACGGCCTCCATGGCCGAGACAACCGTCCCGCCGCCCCGCAGGCAGGCCGCGATCAGGTCGAGGGCCAGCGGCAGGTCGGCGAGCAGCCGCTCGCGCCCGGCGGCGACGCCGGTCGGGCCACCGGTCCGGGCGGCGTCCATCGCCACCGGGGCCACCCGCCGTTCGACACGGTCCGCGAAGGACCGCAGCCAGCGCAGTCCCGCCAGGTCCGCCAAACCCCCCGCGAGCAGGCAGGCGTTGCCGGCGGGGGTTGCGAGCAGCGTGTGCAGCGGCTGGGCGCCGGCCAGCGAGCCCAGCGCGATCCCGGCCAACGGGAGGGCGGCCACCAGCCGCCCGGAGGACCTCGGGCCGGCCAGCGCCGCGGCCAGTTCCCCCGCCCGCACGGCATCGGCCCTGGCGAGCGTGGCCAGCATGGTCGTGGCGGGAGCGAGCCGGGCACCGACCATCGTGCAGACCTGATAGGCGATGCCGAGCTGGCGGACCCCGCCGGCCTCGTTACGGCACAGTGCGACCGCGGGGTCCTCCGGTCCCGCGAGCGTGTCGGCCAGCCGGTCCAACGGGATCCAGTCAGGGTGTTGCCCGGGGGCGGCACCGAGATCGTCGATGCCGCGTGCGGCCGCGCGCAGGGCGTGCCCGTGCGGACCGCCGGCGTCGAGTTCCGCCGCGAAGGCCGCAAGGAAGTCCTCCGCGCAGGCCCGCACCCTCGCCTGCCGCCGCCGTGCGCGCTCCCGCCGGACNGCTCGTGCCAGGCAGCCGAGCGCCACGCCGACGGTCGCCGCGGCGACGGGCCCGGCGGTGACCGCCACCACCGCGACGATGCCCAGCATGGTGCCAGCCCGTGCGGCGGTGGCCAGCGCGGCGATCAAGGCCGACTCCTCGCGGGCGGCGCGGCGTCGACGAACCCCGGCAGGCTCACCCCACGGACGTCCAGCAGGTTCCTCAGCAGCGGCAGCCCCTCCGCGGCCACGGGCGCCTGCGCGCGCCACGGCCCTGCCCGCCGGCCCGTGAGCGGGGGCGCCACCAGCGCGGGAACAACGTGCACCAGACCGTCGGGCGCCCGGCGGAACACGCCGACCGCCCGGACCCGCCGGTGACCGTCGGCATCCCGGTGCAGATGGACGGCCGCGTGCAGAGCCGCGGCGACATGGCTGTGCACCGCTGCCCGGGACAGCCCCGCGAGGGCGGCCAACGCCTCCAGNCGGGTGGGCAGCGCGCCGGTGTCGTTGGCGTGCACGGTGCTCAGGCCTCCCTCGTGCCCGGTGTTGAGGGCGACGAGAAGGTCGAGCACCTCCGGGCCGCGGACCTCGCCGACGACNAGTCGGTCCGGTCGCATCCGCAACGCCTGCCGGACGAGCTCGCGCTGGGTCACCTCGCCGGCGCCCTCGATGTTGGGGGGCCGGGCCTCCAGCCGGACCAGGCCGGGCCGGCTCACCGCGAGCTCGGCGGTGTCCTCGACGAGGACGATGCGTTCGCCTGGACGCACCGCGCCCAGCAGGGCGGCGAGCAGCGTGCTCTTGCCCGTGCCGGTGCCGCCTGTCACGACGACCGCGAGCCGCGCGTGCAGGACCGCGTGGAGCACCGCCGCCACCGCGGGACTCAGCGTGCCGGCGACCACGAGCTCGTCGAAGGTGAACGGCCGGCGCCGAGGGCGCCGCAGGGACAGACAGGTGCCGCGTACGGCGGTGGGCGCGAGGACGGCGTGCATCCGAGTGCCGTCGCCGAGCAGGACGTCGGCGAAGGGCATGGCGGAGTCCAACCGCCGGCCGCTGGCCGCCGCGAGCCGGACGGCGAGGCGGCGCACCGCATCCTCGTCGGCGAAGGTGACCGGCGTCCTCGTCAGCCGGCCCCGCCGCTCCACCCAGACCTCGTCGGGGGCGTTCACCAGCACGTCGGTGACGTCCGGATCGGCGAGGAAGGGTTCAAGAGGGCCGGCGCCTGGCGGAGCGGCGCCGCGGGGCTCCGTGGCCGGTGGTTCACCACTGCGCCGGGCCGTCACGCCCATGGCTGAGGATCCGCTCTCGGACCGTTCGGCTCCTGCGGGGTGCTCGGCCGCCGCAGCCCCAGCCGGGCCAGCAGCCGGTCGCCGAGCGGGCCCGGGGCATCGGCGTCCCGTGGGGCGTCGGCGCCGGCCGACGTGGCGGCCCCTGGCTGGCGGGCATCGGCGATCACCCCGGCCAGCGGCACTCCGAGCATCTCGCTGACCGCCACGGGGGCGAGCCCGGCCGACTGGCGTTGCCGCACGACCGCTCGCACGTCCGGGCAGCGTCGCCCGACCATCGCGCAGACACGTTCGGCCGCCAGGACGGACGCCAGATCCGCCCGCAGCACCACCAGCGCCGTCCGGCAGGAGCCGAGCGCGAGGGCGGCGGCCGGGTCCTGCTGCCAGGGCAGGTCGACGACCACCAGGTCCGAGGTGGCCTGGGCCGTCGAGAGCAGCGTGACCATCGTTCCCACCGGCACCTCGGGCCCGACCTCGAGATCCCAGGAGACCACAGCCAGGTCACCGGGCCCCGCCGGCGGACCCGGCCAGGAGGGGAGCGGCGCCGCACCGAGCCTGCGTCGGGACACCGCGTCCGGCGAAGAGGGGGGAACCGTCGACTGTCGATCGACGTCCCCCGGCGGGGGATCAGCCGCGGTGGGCAGGAGCCGGGCGAAGCCGGGCGCCACCCCACTGCCCCGCGGGTCGGCATCGATCAGCATCGTGCGCAGGCCGTGGCGCAGGCCCGCCAACGCCAGCGAGACGGCGAGCGTCGACGCGCCGCTGCCGCGCCGGCCGGCGACCACCCCGATCGTCACCGATGCGCGCGGGTCGGACCTGTCGAGATCGNGGAAGGCGTCGATCAGCCAGAGCTCGGCCTCCGGCAGGAAGATCACGTGATCGGCGCCGATGCGGGTGCCAGCGGACCAGACTCGGCCGTCCTCGACGTGGCCGCCGACCAGGACCACGTGCGGGCGCAGCGGCAGGCCGGCGGCGATGCACGCCTCGGCGCGGTCCATGCCGACGACGACCAGCGGCGCCGCCGCCCAGGCGCGGCGCAGTGCGCCCGGCTCGGTGGCGACGGTCGTCGTGACGCCGGCGGCGGCGGCCAGACGCAGGAGGTCGTCGAGCAGGTCCGGGACACCGGTCACGATCAGCGGTCTCGCGTCGCGGCCGGCAGCGGGGGTGAGCAGGGGCGGGGCGGGGGGCATGGTGAGCTCGTTTCCCGGTCGTGTGGGGAGGACGTGGCCCACCATGCGCCGCGGCCGGCCTGTGGATGGAGCGCTCTCCACAGGGCTTTGCCGTGGTGTCATGGAAGATTTCGCCTGATGCCGGCGGCTCGCCGCTACCCGAGGCCGCGTCGGTCGGCGACCGCAGGGACGCGACGGAGCCGACGTCGGAACGGGAGCCGACGTCAGAACCGGAGAGGCACGGTCTGGGGGAGGCGACCCCCACAGGGGGGAGTGCGGGGGTCGCCTCGGGACATGGCCCGTATGGGGGCTGCCCGTCTCGGGCCGGGTCTCGTGGCCTCAGGGCCACCAGGTCCGACATGGCGGGAAATACCCGAGAGCGCCAGAGTGAAACCGTCCGTCGTGCGAATTCCGGGCGTGCCCGTCGATCGCGGAACGCATCCCCCGAGTGGGGAGCCGGGCGACGGGCCGNGGGACCCGATCAGGTGGNGCGAGCGAGCGCCTCGCAGACGGCCAGGGACTCCCGGGCAGCCAGTTCGAGGGCCTTCGCGCAGTGCAGCACCCAGGCCGCGACCCCCTGCGCCCCACCGCCGACGTAGGCGGCGGCGGCGTCGCGGTAACCGAGGACCGGCGCTTCCTGGCCGTCGATCTGGTCGACCTCGAGATGTCCGACATCGGTGGCGGTCAGGGCCTTGGGGTCCAGCCCGCGGCTGATGAGGACCAGCCGGGCGGCGGNCCGGGCGATGACGCCGTCCAGCGCACCGAACGGCCGCAGTGCCAACAGCTCCCCGTGCACCACGGCGGCCACCACGACGGCCGGTGCCGTGGTCGGCGCGACGAGCAGCCCGGTCAGGCCATCCAGCCGCACGGAGGTCTCGACCGAATGCGGGGGNGGACCGAGCCGGAGCGGGTCGAGCAGCTCGCGGGTGCCGGCGTCGGCGCGCGGCCGGCCGAGCAGGTCGTCGGGCAGGCAACCGCGCCCGACCAGGACGTGCATCCGCGCGAGGGCCTGGCGGGGCGCCCGTTCCCAGGCCGGCCCGAGCACCCCGAGCTCGGCATAGAGGCGGACCGTTCCCAGGACGACGGGGGAGGGCGGATCGGTGGAGGCGAAGCCGAGTGAGCCGGCGGAGTGAAGGTCGGCCGGAACGTCGACGGCCGGCGGGAACGTCAGGCCCGCCGCCTCCGGCGCCGCAGGGTCCGGCGCCGCAGGGTCCGGCGCCGCGAGGTCCTCGTCCGCCGGGGTGCGGCGCGCGTCGGTGCCAGCGCCGGCGAGGTAGTCGCGTAGCCCGTCCAGGCTGATCTCGTGACCCTCCAGGGCGGCCGAGGCGCGGGCCGCCCGCAGGGACGCCTCTGCGGTCACGTCGGCGCTCTGCCGGCGCAGGATGCGGTGCCGCAGCAGCGCGTCGACGGACGCGCGGGCGCTGTCCGCCGCCTCGCGCACGCCGGGCAGGGCGGCCACTCGGGCCAGCGGGTCGGCGGCGAGGACTGATCCGGACGGGCGGGGGTTCACGGTTGGCACGCTACCCGTCCGCGCCATCCGGAGTCGGTGAGCGGCCGGCCGTCGGAGGCGTCACACGAGCACATCCGCGTCGTTCTCCCCCTGGGAGCGTCCGCCCGGGGGACACTGCGCATCAGGACAGGGAGCGGCGGACCGCGTGCCGGTTCGCCGAAGCATCGGCGGGGCGGCTGGCGAGAGGTCCGGGCCGGGGATCCGCGGCCGGGTCTGGCGGTCCGCCGCCGGCGCGGACCACCCTGGTCGGGGCGATGGGCCTCGCGACCGACCACACCGGTCCGGTCGCGGGCCAGAGAGAGGACGAAGGGTGTCGACTACTGCCGGAAAGGCCCGCAACGGCCGAGAGCCCTCGTTGGGCGAGCTGGTGGCGCTGGCCACCCGCGACATCTCACTGCTCGTCCGTCAGGAGATCGACCTCGCCAAGGCAGAGCTGACCCGACAGGCCGTCTCGGCCGCCCTCGGAGTGGCCTTCCTGGCGGTGGCGGCGGGGCTCGGGCTGTGCGCCCTGATCGCCGTCACGATCTTCCTGGGAGAGCTGATCACCTGGGCCGGCGTCGAGCGGTTCTGGTCGTACCTGCTCACCGCGGCGGGGTACCTGGTGATCGCCGGTCTGCTGGCGTTGTTCGCGATCCGCAGGTTCCGGCGGCTCTCCCCGCCCGAACGGACCATCCAGACCGTCCGGGACGACATCTCCTGGCTGCGCAATCCGACCGGCACACCGGCACCGGCACCGGCATCGGCCGCCCCGCCGAACCCGGCACCCGGGACGACCTCCGCGGGGCCGGCCGCACCAGGTGATCCGCGGGGTTCCGCTCCGTCGGGGCCCGGCGGGGCGGTGCTCGCCCCGCACGGCCTCCACCCCTGATCGCCGGGTCGGCCGGGGCTGCCAGGCCGGCCGGGGCTGCCAGATCGGCCGGTGCTGCCAGATTGGCCGGGTCGCGGGGGCGCCGGCGAGGACTCCCCGCGGCCCTGCGCCGCGGCGGCCGCCGGGCCGGTCACGCCCCGTCCTGACCGGCCCACCGCCGGCCCACTGCGGGGGGCGGTCTGCCATTCTGGCAGGCGATGGAGGACACCGTTCCCGAACCCGCCAGCGTCCTGATCGACGGGCCGTGGCGGCACCGGGACGTGTCCGCCAACGGCACCCGGCTGCACGTCGCGGAGCTCGGCCGCGGCCCGCTGGTCCTGTTGCTGCACGGCTTTCCGCAGTTCTGGTGGGCCTGGCGCCACCAGCTCACCGCGCTGTCCGCGGCGGGCTACCGCGTCGTGGCCCCGGACCTGCGCGGATATGGGGCGAGTGACAAGCCGCCGCGCGGCTATGACGCGTTCACCCTGTCCGACGACGTCGCGGGCCTCATCCGGGCGCTCGGCGAGCAGGACGCGGTCATCGTCGGCCACGACTGGGGCGGCCTGCTGGGCTGGACGACGGCGACCCGCCATCCGATGGTCGTCCGCCGCCTCGCCGTCCTGGCGATGCCCCACCCGCTGCGGCTGCGTCACCAGATCGCGGCGGACCCACGGGGCCAGGGCGCCGCGAGCCGCTACCTGGCGGGCTTCCAACTGCCGTGGCGCCCCGAACGGTCCCTGGTCGCCAGGGATGCCCTCCGGGTTGCGGTCCTCCTGCGCGCGTGGGGGGGGCCCGGGTATCCCGACGCCGAGGCGGAGGGGCGCTACCGCTCGGCGATGCGTATCCCCGGTGTGGCGCACAGCTCCCTGGAGTACCACCGATGGGTGTTCCGCTCCTTGTTCCGGNCGGACGGGGCGCGGTTCGCCGGCGTGCTGCGGCGCTCCCTGCACGTCGACACGTTGCAGATCCACGGCGCGGCCGATCGCTGCTTCCTGCCGTCCACCGCCCAGGGGTCCGGGCGCTACGTCAGCGGTTCCTACACCTGGAAGCTGCACGGCGGGGTCGGACACTTCCCGCACGAGGAGGTCCCGGACCTCGTCAACGCCGAGCTGCTGGCCTGGCTCGACTCCTGACCGTCCGGATGACGTCCGGGACGACCCACGGACGATCCCGGCCGGCCGTCAGTCGCAGCCCTGCGTGCTGACCGGCGTCACCGCGACGCTGCCGACCTCGGCGGGCTGCGCAACCTCGGCGGAGCTGAGCACGTAGCCGGTGTCGTCGTCGCCGATCGCCGCGGCGAACACCACGCCGAGCACGGTCCCGTCCGGGGCGAGTAGCGGGCCGCCCGAGTTCCCCGGCAGCACCTGGCCACGAACGGAGTAGATGTCGCGCACGACGGTGCCGTGCTCGTAGATGTTCGCCGCGCGGGCCCGCTGGTGGTTGCGGACGCGGGCAGCCACGGTGGTGTACGGCCCGTCCTGGGGATATCCGGCGATGACCGCCGGCTCCTCGGCGGCGGCCGGCGGGCTGGCCCGCATCCGCAGCGGGGGGCGCTGCAGGTCCGGCACCCGCAGCACGGCGACGTCCCGGTCCGGATCGAACACCACGACCTCGGCCGGCAGGGTGCCGGTGGACAGCACGACCGTCGGGTGACGGACGCCGGCCACGACGTGCGCGTTGGTCATGACCCGCTGGGGGGCGATCACGAAGCCGGAGCCCTCGACCCGCTGGTCGCAGGACCGGGCGACGCCGCGGATCTTCACGATGCTCGCCGCGGCGGCCTGTACCCCGGCGGCCTGGGTGGTGGCCGGGTCCGGCGGGCCGGCCGCGATGATCCGCTCGCCCCCGAGGCCGGCGAAGACCTCGGGGAAGGCCGTGTCGTCGGCGATCTGGCGCAGGTCGGCGAAGGTCTCGCGGACCCCGTCGGGCATGCCGGCGTCCACCGCCGCGAGCACGTGGGAGTCGTGGACCGACCGGGCGAGGGACTCGAAGGGGGAGCGGTCGACGGCGGTCGCGAGCAGCCAGGCGACGAGCAGCACCGAGACGCCGGAGAGCACCGCCCCGGCGGCGGCGTCGACGGCCCTTCCGGGCCGCCAGGTCAGCCGCTCACGCAGCGCGACGCCGAGCGCCGTGCCGGCGACCTGGCCGACCAGGGCGAGCCCGAGCACGACGAGCAGGCCGACCAGCGCACCATGGCCCTGCTGACCGATCAGCTCGGTGAACGGTTTTGCGATCTTCGCGCCGAGCACTCCGCTGCCCAGGAAGCCGACGAACGACAGGGCACCCACCAGGAAGCCCTGCCGGTAGCCGGAGACCGCGAAGAGGACGACGACCACCAACAGGACGACGTCGAGCACATTGGGCACGGCGGGGNCGACCCNNANNNAGGNGATCTTCAGCGTGGCCGTCATGTTGGGATGCAGGGTACAGACCACCGGATAGTCGCCCGGCTCCGTCACGGTGAAGGTGACGCTCTGCGACTCTCCGGCGGAGACGATGCTGGTGTGCGCGGCGGGGATGCGCGGGACGACGAAGTTGTGCGGCGCCGAGCCCTGCGCCACGGAGAAGTCGACGCGGATCTTCCCGGGCTTCGCCAGCAGCTCCGTGGCGGAGAATTTCATGCTTGGCAGGCCGGTGACCGCGAACACCTGGACGCCGTCCGTCCCCTGGGTGGCGCTGAGCGTGGGGCCGGCGGACGGACTGCTGCCGCCGTCGCCGCCGCAGCCCGCGACGCCCAGCAGCACGGCAAGGACCAGCCCGAGCAGCGCCGCGGCGCGGGACGCTCGCCGGCCGGGTGAGCCCGGGTCCGCCGGGCGGGCCGCCTGGTCGCGGTCCGCGGGGGAGGATGTCAACGGTGGTGCCTTTCGTCTCGGGGCGCGTTCGGCGGGTAGTCCACCACCGCCGTGTGGTTCCACGGGCGCTCCCATCCGCCCAGCCGCAGCAGGATGTCGAGGATGCCGGCGGTGAAGCCCCAGACCAGCATGCCGTGGACCTGGAACGCCGGACTGAGCAGGCCACCCTGGGCGTAGCGCAGCATCACCCGGTTGACCGGGTCGGCGAGTTCGGCCAGCGGGACCCGGGAGACGAACGACGTCTCGGCGAGGTCGACGGGTGCGACCGCGCACGGGGTGTGCCACCAGGCGAGCACCGGGGTGACGAGGTAGTGGCTGGCCTGCAGGTACAGCGGCGAGGCGACGGCCAGCACCTCGACGCCCGCCGGGTCGAGGCCGACCTCCTCGGCGGCCTCTCGCAGCGCGGTGGCCGCCCGGTCGGCGTCGGTGGCGTCGGCGGCGCCGCCGGGGAACGCCGGCTGGCTCGCGTGGCTGCGCAGCTCGGCCGCCCGTTCGAGCAGCAGGACGTCCGGGCCGTCCGGGCCGTCGCCGAACAGGATGAGGACGGCCGCCGGTCGGGCGTCGGCGGCGCGCGGGCCCGGGCGGGTTCGGCCGGTCACCAGCGCATCGCCCAGGTGGCCGGCGAGGCTGCGCAACCATGCCGGTGCCGCGGAGCGGCCTGCCGCCGTGTCGCTCAGGCTCGCCGTGTCGCTCAGGCTCGCCGTGTCGACGGGATCCGACGGGCGCGGCACCGCGGGGGGGTGCGCGATCTCGCCGGGACGGGCGACCTCGACCGGGCTGGCGACCTCGGCCGGAGCGGCGATGTGGGGGGGCGATGCGGTGGCGTTGGCGGGACCGGGGAAGGGTGCGTCGGGGGAAGCGGGCGAAGGCGTGGACATCTCCCTCACCGCAAGGCTTCGACGTCGCCGCGTGTTCCCCGCACGAGTTTGGCGGCCTCGTCCGGTTCCGTGGGACCGAGTCCGAACGACGGGCACAGGCGGGCCAGGGCGCAGGCGCCGCACGCCGGCCGGCGGGAGTGGCAGAACCGCCGGCCGTGAAAGATCATGCGGTCGGAGGCGATCGTCCAGTCCCGCCGCTCGATGAGCCCGGCGAGGTCGGCCTCGACCCGGACCGGATCGGTCTCGCCGGTCAGCCCGAACCGGCGTGCCAGGCGCCCGACGTGAGTGTCCACGGTGATGCCCGGGGTGTCGAACGCGTGGCCGAGGACGACGTTGGCGGTCTTGCGGCCCACGCCGGGCAGGGTGGTCAGCTCGTCGAGCCGGCGGGGGACCTCGCCGCCAAAGCGCTCGGTGAGTGCCGCGCCGATGCCGATCACCGAGTTCGCCTTCGCGCGGAAGAACCCGGTCGGCCGCAGCAGCGTCTCGAGTTCGGCCCGGTCGGCGGCCGCGTAGTCCGCTGCCGACCGATACCTGGCGAACACCGCCGGCGTGACCTCGTTGACTTTCTTGTCGGTGCACTGGGCGGAGAGCACCGTGGCGACCAGCAGCTCGAGAGCGTTGTCGAAGTGCAACGCGATGCGGGCATCCGGGTGGACCTCGCCCAGCAGACGCACGATCCNCCGGGCCCGCCGGGTCCTCGCGAGTGGTGTCTCGGTCGCGGTGTCGACGGCGGCGGGCATGTCCCGCAGCGTATCCGCCGGCCGATCCGGCCCTGGTGGCACCGGTGGGCGTGCCGTGTGGTCATGACCGATGCCGNCAACCCGATCCGCGACACACCCACCCCCGGTGCGGCTGCCGATCGCTCGTCGGCCACCATGGAGGAGTCATGTTTGTCATTGCCGCGATCTTCTTTCCTCTGGTGCTTCTCGGACTTCTGCTGGCGATGGAACGGGTGGAACGCCCGTTGAACGCCGCCGACACGGGCAAGGGACTGGAGGGCTTCCTCGACAACGCCCAACCTGACGAGGTCGACACCTTCGTCCAGCAGGGCCTGCCCGCCGCGCTCGAGCGGTACCGGCGCCGGCTGCGCCGAGGCTCGCCCGGCAAGCATCGGGCGGCCTGATGCCCCGNCACGCCTGCCGCCGTTCTCTCGGTGTCGGGTGGATGGCCGGTCCTGGCGTATATCACATGTCGCCCGCCGCGCGCCAACAACGGTCCGGGTACAGGTGCGCGGCGGGTGGCGCATCCGATTGCTTTTCTGTCGGTTTCGGCGCCCGCGGGCATTGCCGCAGGTGGCGGGTTCGGACGGCGGGCACAGTGGGGGAGCGGCGCCGGGCGGGGAGCCCCCCGGGCCCCGGGCCGAAGGCCCTGGCGGCCCCCGGCCATCCGTCCAGGCGCCTGCACCGGGTCCATCGGCCCATCGGCGACCGGGCCGATCGACCCGGTACACATCTGGCCCGTCCGGGCGAGACGGCTCCCGCCGCCCGTGGCGGGGCGCGGNGGTGGGGATTAAAACACCCGGACGTGGCATCCGGAAGTGCCTGATCAAGGGCGGATTCTCGCGAACGGCACACGGTTGGTCGCTCCACGTTCACCTCCGTGGAGCAATTTGATTGCTGGGGGTCCCTGCCCGTGCCCTCCACCGATAGTCCTGGCATGCTCAGGACCGTGGAGGATCTGCTTGCCCGCGTACCGCTGTTCGTCGGGCTCTCCGAGCAGGATCGGCTGGCCCTCTCCGACCATCTTGATCGGCAGGACGTCACCCGCGGGGACGTGCTGTTCCGAGAGGGAGACGTCGGTGACCGGGTCTTCGTGGTCCTGTCCGGAAAGGTGAAGATAGGGCGTCAGTCGGCCGACGGCCGGGAGAACCTGCTGTCCGTAATGGGTCCTGGTGACCTCTTCGGGGAGCTTTCGTTGTTCGACCCCGGCCCACGCACGGCTACCGCGACCGCGGTCANGGATGCGTCGTTGCTGTCGCTGGAGCACACCGCGCTGCGGCCCTGGCTGCNTTCCCGCCCCGAGGCGGGCGCAATGCTGCTGCGCGTGCTCGCCCGTCGGCTCCGTCGCACCAATGACAACGTCGCGGACATGGTGTTCACGGACGTTCCGGGTCGAGTGGCGAAAGCCCTGCTCGACCTGGCGGAGCGGTTCGGTGAGCCGGCGCAGCCGGGCAACGAGGCGGNCGGTGTCCGGGTNGAGCACGGGCTCACCCAGGAGGAGCTGGCCCAGCTGGTCGGCGCCTCCCGGGAGACGGTGAACAAGGCGCTTGCCGACTTCGCCACCCGCGGTTGGCTTCGCCTGGACTCCCGTGCCGTCGTGCTGCTCGACCGCGAACGGCTGTCCCGCCGAGCCCGCTAGTTCCCGGCGCTCGTCACGCGCCGTTCCGGATCCGTCCGGACGGCCCGGAGCCCCGTGCGCCCAGCCGCCTGCCCGTGCAGTCAGCCACTCGTCTCCACCGGCACGCCCGCGCCCAGCCCGACAGCCCTACATCCGCGCCCCGCGATACGCCCGCACACCGTGCCGGCGGGTGGGTCGCCCCCGATGGACGACCCGCCCGCCGGCCCCTGACGTCGCCCATGGCCCTGCGCGGGTCAGCCGGCGCTGCCCGCGACCGCGGCCGGCGAGGATGCTGTCCGCGCGTGATCGGCGTCCCCGGTCGTCCCCGGCAGGGTGAGGTCCTGTGCCTGTGCCGCTGCCTGTGCCGCTGCCGGCTGCGCCCCGTGCCGGGACCGCGCGTCCGCTGCGGTGGGGACACCCGCCTCCGGTAGGCCCGCGCCGGGGCCGCCCGCGTCCGGGACAACGGTGGGTCCCGCGCCGTCGGCCGGACCGCCACCGCTGCCCGCTGGACCGCCACCGCTGCCCGCGGGATTGCCGGCCCCGGCGGGGCCCCCGCTGGGCGGCAGGCTGGCCAGCAGCCGGCGGGTCTGCGGCGCCTCGCTGACGGCGCCGGTGGCGGTCGCCGCCGCGAGCGCCCGCAGGTAGGCTCCGCGGCCGCCCTCGAGATCGCCGTTGGCCACGAGCGCTGTGCCCAGCGCCCGGTAGCCCAGCACCTGGGCGCGCACGTCCTCGGCGTCCACGGCGACCGCCCGCCGGGCGACCTCGAGCGCCTCGGCCGGCTGGCCCGCGTCCAGCAGGATGCCGGCGAGGTGCGCGTACGCCTGCCGGCGGGGGAACATCAGCGTCGCCGGCTCGCTCGCCGACAGCGCCTCCCGCAGCAGGTCCAGCGCGGCGCTGGTCCGCCCGCGGGCGCGGGCGATCTGGGCGACGAGCACCTTTGCTCCGAGCTGGGCGTGCGGGTGGAGCTCCAGATGCTCGAGGTCGGTGAGGGCGATCTCGGCGGCCTGCGCGGCCTGGTCGACCTCGCCGGCGTCGAGCAGGGTCAGCCCGAGCAGCACCCGCGCCAGGGCGCCGACGACCACGTGGCCGCGCTCGGCGGCCTGGTCGCAGGCCTGCTCGAGGTACCTGGCCCCGCGGGCCGGCTCGCCAGCGCCGCGGGCGGCGAGGCCCCGGGCGACGAGCACCAGCATCGATCCCCACGTGTACTCGGAATTCTCGAACAGCTCCGTGGCCCGCTGCGCGTGGGACTCTGCGGCGGCGATGTCCCCCAGCTCCGCGGCGGCGATCGCGTCCACGGTCAGGCAGACACCCATGCCCCACTGCTCGCCGACGGAACCCGCGATCTCGATCAGCTCGCGGGTGAGCTTGCGGGCGCGGGTGAGCTGGCCGGACAGCAGGAGCACCAGTGCCTCGGTGCCCCGACACCAGCCGAGTCCGCCGGTGTCCTCCAGCCGTTCGAACACCGCCGACGCCTCACGCAGCGTCCGTTCGGCCCGGGGGTAGTCCCCGCGGGTGGTGGCGCTCCAGGCAAGGTGCTGCAGCGCCCAGCCGACGCCGCGGGGGTCGTCGACCTGGCGGGCGATCGTGAGGGCCTCGAGGTACCGGTCCTCGGCCGCGCCAATCCGGCCGGCGTTGTACTCCAGCATGCCTAGCCGGCGCAGCGCGGCGGCGGTGGCCCGCTCGTCCCCGGCCCGGCGGGCCGATTCCAGCGCGGTGAGCAGGCACTGGGCCGCCTCCTCGGTCCGGCCCTGCTTCTGGCGCAGCTCCCCGAGCACGGAGAAGGCGGCGGCCCGGCGGGCGGGGGCGCCGGCCCGCAGCGCCGGGCGCAGGGTGCGCTCGGCCTCCTCGAGGTGGCGCAGCCCCACCAGGGCCTCGGCGTGCAGCACGCGGACGACGTTGTCCTCCTGCGTGTCGATCATGCCTCGGCCGAGCCGGCGGGCACTGGCGAGCAGATCGGCCGCGGTCCGGTGGTCGTCGCGGGCGAGCGCCGCCCGGGCCAGCCGGACATGCGCGTGGAACCCGGACATCCGGGACGACCAGGCCGGGTCGCTCGGCGGCAGGCCCATCGAGGCGGCCAGGTCGTAGGCGCGCAGGGCGTGGCCGGCGACGAAGGTCGACACGGAGCGGGAGCTGCCGATCATCGCCGTGACGCCCCAGCGGGCGGCGGTGGCGTGCCGGCGGGCCCGCTCGACCTTCGGCAGGCCGGCGTACGCGACGTCCCGGGCCATCGGGTGGACGAAGCGCCAGCGGGTCTCGGCCGCTCGCGGCGGGCGGACGAGCTGGCGTTCGGTCAGGACCTCCAGCGCCCGGGTGACCTCCTCGGCCGGCCGCTCGTCGACCATCGGCAGCGCCTCCGCGGGGAAACGCCGGCCGAGCACCGCCGCGGCCCGCAGCACCGCCTTGGCGACCGGGTCGAGATCGTCGATGCGGGNGGCGAGCACGGACTGCACGCCGGCCGGCAACGGGGTCTCCGCCAACGATCCGTCGAGCACCAGCTCGGCCTGGTCGCCGTCGCCGGTGCCGTCGCCCGGGTGCAGCAGCCGCCGGTCGATGAGGAGGTTGAGCAGCTCGACGAGGAAGAACGGGTTGCCGTGCACCCGGGCGAGCAGGTCGTCGCGGGTGTGCGGCTCCAGCGTCTTGCCCCGCAGGTGGCTTTGCAGCAGCAGGCCGGACGCCTCCGTGCTCAGCGACTGCAGGTCGATGCGCCGGATCCGGGGCAGGGTGGCCAGACGCGGCCCGGCCCGGTCGAGCAGGACGAGCAGGACCGGCCCGGACAGGCGCGAGGCGAGNCGGCCGATCGCGTCGCTGAGCTGGCTCGTCGCCCACTCCAGGTCGTCGATCAGCACCAGGATGGGCCCGGACCGCGCCAGCGCGCTGAGCAGCAGCGCAACGGCCTCCACCGTCNCCTCCACGGCACGCTGCTCGGCCTCCTCGATGTGGGAGGCGCGGGCCGCCGGGTCGCCCGGGGTGGTGGCCGGGATGGTGGCGCGCCGGTCCAGGGGCACACCGAGCAGAAGGAGTAAACGGTCGGCGATGCCGGCGGGCAGCCGCGCCCCGGTGAGGGGGTGGGACAGCCCGGCCACGGTGCGCCGGACCCGGTCGGCCACCCGGTCGAGCGAGTCGCCGTCGGTGACGCCGCAGGCGTTGCGCACGACGTCGACGAGGGGCGCGAGGCCCCGGCCGTCGCCGTGGCGGACGGTGCGTCCCCACAGCGCCACCGTGCCGGGCGTCCGCTCGGCCCGGTCGGCCAGCTCGCTGGCCAGCCGGGTCTTGCCGATCCCGGCCTCGCCGACGATCAGCGCGACCTCCGGCGAGCGCCGGGTGACGACCTCGGCGAAGAGCGTCTCGAGGACGGCCAGCTCCGCGTCGCGGCCGAGGAACGGCGCGTCGTCGGCGAGACCCGGCCGGGCAACGTTGGAGGGGCGCAGGCTGATCAGCTCGTACGCCGGGACCGGCTCCCGCTTGCCCTTGAGGGTGAGGTCGGGCAGCTCGCGCCAGCTCGCCACCGACCGGGTCGCCAGCACCGTCTCACGGCCCGCGTAGACGGTGCCGATCGTGGCCGCGGCCGACAGCCGGGCCGCGGTGTTCACCGTGTCGCCGATCACCGTGTACGAGATGGCCGCCTGCACCCCGGCGAGGACCTCGCCGGTGTTGATCCCGACGCGCAGGCCGAGGCGGCCCTCCGCGCTGTCGCCCGCGGTGTCCTGCACGAGCCGGCGGACGGTCTCCTGCATCGCGGCGGCGGCCCGCACGGCGCGCTCCGGGTCGTCCTCGTGGGCGGTGGGCGCGCCGAACACGGCCATGATGCCGTCGCCGGTGAGGTTGTCGACACGCCCGCCGACCTCGTCGATCTCGTGGGCCAGCGCGGCGAGCACCCGGTCGGTCATCTCGCCCACGCGCTCCGGGTCGCGGTTGTCGGCCCAGCCGGTGAAGTCGGACAGGTCGCCGAACAGTACGGTGACCACACGCCGTTCCGGGACCTCGGACGCCGGGGCCTCGGCCTGGGTGAACTCCAGGCCGCAGTGGTAGCAGAACCGCCCCCCGGGGACCGCCGCCGAGCCNCATCGGGGGCAGCGCAGCGGCCCGATGTGCGGTGCGGTGATCACCATGGTCGCCGCCCGGGGCGTGGGGATCGCGCGGGCACCCTCATCTGCGGGCCTCCCGGGGTAGGGGCATCATCGGCGCCGCGTCTCGCCCGACCGGGTGGCCCTGGGCCGCCCCGGACCGGTCGTTCGGCTGCCGGCTGGTCGAAGTCGTCATCCTGCGCACGATCGGTTCCCTCCGCGCCAGAGTTTAGTGGTCTGGGTCTCCTTCCCGGCATCCCCTCCTGTCGGGTGACCGACCGCGGCCACGTGGGTGCCTCCCGGTNGTACCTGGGCCGTCCAGCCCCGCGTGGCCGGGCGCGGCGAGGCTCGGTCGGTTGCCGTTCCGCCGCGGCCGGACGCCTGTTCCGCCTGGTCAGCGGCCCNCAGTGGGCCGGCGGAGACCGGGCCGGGGCCGCTGGCCCGCGGGTGGCGAACGGGTGGCCCGGCTCACGGCCNCCGTGAGGATATGTCACGGGTCGCGACCATGGGGACCAACCCGAAGTGCCTGGCTCGTTCAGGGGATGTCGGGATGTTCCCGCAAGTAGTCCAGTTGGGCCCTGACGGAAAGTTCGGCCGCGAACCACAGCGCCCGGTCGGTGTCCGCGTACACCCGGNGGACCACGTCGGCGGGATCGGCCTCGGCCGCGTCGACCCCGGCGTCCACCAGCGCGCGGCGGACCTGCTCCAGCCGGTCGCGCCGATGGGCCAGGTAGTGCTCCGCGGCACGGCCGGCGGCGGGCAGCTCCGGGCCGTGTCCCGGCAACACCATGGTCTCCCCCAGCTCGCGCAGCAGCCGCAGGCTGTCGAGGTAGTCACCGAGCCGCCCGTCCGGGTGGGCGACGACGGTCGTGCCGCGGCCGAGGATCGTGTCCCCGGTCAGGACCCCCGGCCCGGACGGCAGGCCGGCGGTGCCGGCGGCGTCCGCGGGCAGGGCCGGCGCCGGGCGCTCGTCGCCGCTGAGCAGGAACGACAGCGAGTCCGAGGTGTGGCCCGGGGTGGGCAGCACGCGCAGCTCGATCCCCGCGGTCGCGATCACGTCGCCGGCGGTGAGCCCCTCCGAGCCGAGGCGGTGCGCCGGGTCCAGCGCGCGGACCGGGGCGCCGGTGAGCCGGTGCAACGCGGCGGCGCCGGCGCTGTGGTCGGCATGTCCGTGGGTGAGCAGGATCAGCTCGACGCGCCCGGCCGCCGCCACCGCGGCCAGGTGCCCCGCGTCGTCGGGCCCGGGATCGACCACCACGCATCCCTGTTCGCCGGCGGCGCGCAGGAGCCAGGTGTTGGTGCCGTCCAGCGTCATTGGACCCGGGTTCGGCGCGAGCAGCACCGCGGCCAGCGGGGTGACCTGTCGAGGAGTCGTCATGAAAGCACCCTTACCGCTGTTCCCGCCCACTGTCGCGCGCTCCGGTACGCCACCAGGCTCGCCTGCCGTCTGCGCGGTGCGTTCCGCACGGTCTCGCCCCGGGACATCGCGCCGAGCGCGCCGCAACCCACGGATGTCGGTATGTCGGACGGTTCAGCCGACGCCGCCGTCCGGGCTTTCGGCGGACGGGCCGTCGGCGGCTGGGCTGTCGGCGGCCAGGCTGTCGGCGGACGGGCCGTCATAGGCCTCGTCGTGCGGCAACAGCAGGTGTGCCTCCCCACCGCTGACGAGGATCTTCGGCATGATCGGGGACAGGTCGCGGGCGTGGGCGGCGGCGAGGACCGACGCGACGTCGTCGTGCTCGGACAGCTCGGCCAGCGTGAACGCGGTGGGCGGCAGCATGCCCAGCGAGCCGGCGGCGTGACGCTCGAGCGCGTCGACGGGCCGCATCCACTCCATCCGGTCGGCCTCCCGGGAGGGCTGCTCGGGGGACTGCCCGTCGGGCAGGGCCGCGACGAAGAACCGGGTGTCGTAGCGCCGCGGTTCGATCTCCGGGGTGACCCAGCGGGCCCAGGGCGCGAGCAGGTCGGCCCGCAGCGCCAGGTCGTGCCGGCNCAGCAGCTCGCTCAGTCCGAGCTCGTGGCGCTCCAGGGCCCGGCGGGCCGCGGCGCGGCCCGTCTCGTCGAGGTTGCGCGCGCCGGCCGTCCCACCGACCGCCCCGGCCGTCCCACCAGCCGGGGCCGGGGTAACGGCGCCCGCCAGCAGCACGCCGCACTCCTCGAAGGTCTCGCGCACCGCGGCGCAGACCAGCGCGCGGGCGAGCGCGGGGTCCGCGTCGAGCGCGTGCATCACCTCGGTGACCGGCGGCCCGGCCCAGGGCACGTCCGGTCCCATGTCGGTGGGATCCACCCGGCCGCCGGGGAAGGCGTACATCCCGCCGGCGAACGCCATCCCCGTCACCCGCCGCAGCAGGTACGCCTCGATGCCGCGACCGCCCGGCGCGTCGCGCAGCAGGACGACCGTGGCGGCGTCGCGCACGGGCGCCGACGAGCCCGCCGCCGGCTGCGGCGACCCCGTCCCGCCACCGGGGCCGGGGCCGGGGCGACCAGCGGGATCGCGGACGACGACCAGCGACCGTTGCAGCCGGGCGAGCAGGGCAGCCTTGTGATCGACCATGGGCCCGATGCTAGTGAGCACCACCGGCGGCCGCTGCCGATCGAGGCCGGACCTCGCCGCCCGGACCGGGGCGGGTCCGCTCGGTCTCGGGTGGGTCGGCTCAGGTCTCGGGTGGGTGGCTCAGGCCTCGGGTGGGTGGCTCAGGCCTCGGGTGGGTGGCTCAGGCCTCGGCTCGGTCCCGGGCGGGGGCCGCCACCCGGGCTACCACCTCGACCTCCACCGGCGCGCCCAGCGGCAGCGAGGCGACCCCGACCGCCGACCGGGCGTGCAGGCCGGCGTCGCCGAAGACGTCGACGAACAGCTCGCTCGCCCCGTTGAGGACCGCGGGCTGGGCGGTGAACCCGGCGGCGCTCGCGACGAACCCGACCACCTTCACGATCCGGACGATCCCGTCCAGGCCGCCGGCCTGCGCGGCGACGGCCGCCAGCGCGTTCAGCGCCGCGATGCGTGCCAGCTGCGCCGCCCGCTCGGCGTCGACCGCCTCCCCGACCAGGCCGGTGGCGACCAGCCGCCCGTCGACCAGCGGCAACTGCCCGGCGGTCCAGACCAGATCGCCGTCGCGGACCGCGGGGACGTAGGCGCCCGCCGGACTGGCCACCGGCGGCAGCGTCAGTCCCAGCCCGGCCAGGCGGGCGCTCGGGCTGGGCATCTCAGGCGCCCTTGGGCCGCTTGAAGTAGGCGACGAGGCCCTCGGGGTTCGTCGGAGCGGGGATGACCTGAACCAGCTCCCACCCGTCCTCGCCGAAGGTGTCGAGGATCTGCTTGGTGTTGTGGATCAGCAACGGGGCCGTGAAGTACTCCCACTTCGTCTGCATGACACCGGACCTTAGAGCATCGGTCCGGCCGCCCCGGACACCTCGGGGGACGACGGGGGTCGCGCGGCCCGCCAGCCGCCCCCTGCGGGGGAGCTCANGGCTTCCGACATGGCGAGGGCCGGGCGCGCGGGTACGGTCGAGCGTGTGAGCGGCAAGCGCACGGTGACCGAGGACTCCGACGACGAGGCGAGCGGTCCGTGGGATCGCCGGCTGCACATCGTCACCGGCAAGGGCGGAACCGGCAAGACGACGATGGCGGGCGCGCTGGCAGTGGCACTGGCGACCGGCGGACGGCGGATCCTTCTCACCGAGGTCGAGGGGCGCCAGCAGATCGCGCAGTTGTTCGACACTCCGCCGCTGCCCTACCAGGAGCGCAAGGTGGCCAGCGCGCCCGGCGGCGGCGAGGTGTACGCGCTCGCGATCGACGCGGACGAGGCCCTGCTGGAATACCTGGAGATGTTCTACAACCTGCGTCGGGCCGGCAAGGCGCTGAGCAAGATCGGCGCGGTGGACTTCGCGACGACGGTGGCGCCCGGGGTGCGCGACGTGCTGCTGACCGGCAAGGTCAAGGAGGCCGTCAACCGCCCCGACGCCACCCGTCCGGGGGGTCTCGCCTATGACGCGGTCGTGCTCGACGCGCCGCCCACCGGGCGGATCTCCCGCTTCCTCAACGTGACCGCCGAGGTGGCCGGGCTGGCCAAGGTGGGTCCGATCCGCGCCCAGGCCGACAGCGTGATGGCGGTGCTGCGGNCCGAGCGTGCCGCCGTGNACCTGGTGACGCTGCTGGAGGAGATGCCCGTCCAGGAGACCGTGGACGGCGTCGCCGAGCTCACCCGGGTCGGGCTGCCGCTCGGCGGGGTGATCGTCAACATGGCCCGCGCACCGATGTTGAAGGTCGGCCAGTCGCGGCTGGCCCGCCGGGGCGAGCTCGACCGGGAGGAGCTCGCCGCCGGGATCAAGGAGGCGGGCCTGGAGCCGACCCGTGACCTGGTCGACGCGCTGGCCTGGGAGGCGGCCCAGCACGCCGACCGGGTGGCGCTGGAGACGGCCGAACGGGCCGAGATCGCCGCGCTCGGCCGCCCGGTGTACGAGGTACCGCTGGTCGCCGACGGGGTCGACGTCGGCACGATCTATCGGTTTGCGGAGATGCTGCGCGCGCAGCAGATGGTGGGGTGAGCGCCGTGGGTTCGACGTCCGGCGACGACCGGCCGCAGCCGGAGAAGAGTGCGCGGACGACCAGGGCCACGGCGAGACCGGCGAAGGCGCCCGGCGCCGCGAAGGCCGGCAACGGGGCCAACCCCGCGAAGGCGCCCAACCCCGCGAAGGCCGGCAACGGGGCCAAGGCGGGCGACGGCGCGAACGGAGCCGGGAGCGAGGGCACGCGCCGCCGCTCCGGCGGGTCGGCGGGGCGCGCCGCGGCCCGATCCGCCGGGACCGCGAGCCGCCCGGTCCGGCCGCATCCGGTGGGGACGCCGCTGCTCGACGTCGACGCGATGCTCGACACCGAGCGCATCATCGTCTGCTGTGGTTCGGGTGGAGTCGGCAAGACCACCACGGCCGCGGCGCTGGCGCTGCGCGCCGCCGAACGCGGACGCGACGTGGTGGTCCTGACCATCGACCCCGCCCGCCGGCTCGCCCAGTCGCTGGGGCTGACCGCGCTCGACAACACCCCGCGCGAGGTGGCCGGGGTCGACGGCGCCGCCGGCGGTCGCCTCGACGCGATGATGCTCGACATGAAGCGGACGTTCGACGAGATCGTCCTGGCGCACAGCACGCCCGAGCGGGCGGAGGCGCTGCTGGCGAACCCGTTCTACCAGTCGCTGTCGTCGTCGTTCTCCGGGACGCAGGAGTACATGGCGATGGAGAAGCTCGGCCAGCTCGACGCGAGCGGCGAATGGGACCTCATCGTCGTCGACACCCCGCCGACCCGGTCGGCCCTGGACTTCCTCGACGCGCCGACGCGGCTGGGCACCTTCCTCGACGGGCGGCTGCTGCGCCTGTTGCTCGCGCCGGCCAAGGCCGGCGGCCGGGCGTACGCGAAGGTGCTCGGCGCCGGTCTCGGCATGTTCACCAAAGTGATCACCAAGGTGCTCGGCGCCCAGCTGCTCATGGACGTCAGCCAGTTCGTCGCCGCGCTGGAGACGATGTTCGGGGGCTTCCGGGCCCGGGCGGAGGAGACCTACCGCCTGCTCGGCGATCCCGGCACCTCGTTCNTCGTCGTCGCCGCGCCCGAGGCGGCGGCGCTGCGCGAGGCGTCGTACTTCGTCGACCGCCTCGACGCGGAGGGGATGCCGCTGGCCGGGCTGGTGGTCAACCGGATGCATCACAGCGACGCGAAGGCGCTCACCGTCGAACGCAGCCTGGCGGCCGCCGAGAACCTCGACGAGCACGGGGAGCATCCACTCGCGGCGGCGGTGCTGCGCATCCATGCCGAGCGGGCCCGGCTGGCCAGCCGGGAGGCTCGGCTGCGGGAGCGGTTCACCAGCGCCCATCCCGACACCCCGCTGGTGGAGGTGGAGGCGCTGTCCGAGGATGTGCACGACCTGGCGGGTCTGCGTGAGATCGGTGACGCGCTGGCTCGGGTCGAGCGACTGGAGCAGGCCGGCTGACGCGGGGCCGGTGGACGCGGGGTCGGTGGACCGCGGGGCCGGCGGCAGGGACTGCGTTCCGAACCGGGACGACGCTGTCCTCGGGCGGAATCGGGTGCGGGTCACGGGCCGGCGGGCTCGTGCCGGTCATGCGGTGGTCGGGCGGGTGTGCTGCCGCGCGATGTCGGGCCGGACGGTGGGCCGGGCCGGATCGGTGGGCGGGGCGTCCCCGTCCGGGTTATCCGGCGGACGCTGATCGATGATCAGCCTGGGCGTCGGCGAGCAGCTTGCGCCAGGACGTGACGTCCGGGCGGCGACGCAGCAGCGCACGGCGCTCCCGCTCGGTCATGCCGCCCCAGACGCCGAACTCGACATGGTTGTCGAGGGCGTCGGCGAGGCACTCGGTGCGGACGGCGCAGCCGAAGCACCGGGTCTTCACCCGGTTCTGGGCGGCGCCCTGGACGAACAGCTCATCCGGGTCGAGGTCGCGACAGGCGGCGTGTGCCGTCCAGTCGCCGTCGACGGTGGAACCCACGAGATGGGTCGGGTTGGCGCGCAGGGTCGTGCTGACGGCGGGGGCCAGGCTTCTGGTCATGCCACCTGCCTTTCTTCTCGAGTCCGGGTCAGGGGGCCCGTGCGGGTGGTGACGTGGCGTTGACCCGAAACCGTACGGAGTGGCGTGGCCACGGCACAGACCCCACACGGGTGGTTGTCCAAATGACTAGTCCGGGCCATTGATCCGGATCGCCTCAGTAGTGCGGTCTGTGACAACCGTATGTCGCTTGCGTGACATTCCAGTATCGCCACGGAGGTCGAGTAGTTCTTCCATGGTCCCGTCGTCCGGCTGACATGGGAACTCCCGCCGCAGGCCCCCTCTGATCCGGTAGCCCGTTGGTGGGCATGGCGGGACCGCCTCGGGCGTGGTGATGTGGAGGTCGTCACGCTCGTCCGGGGCTCGCCGTCGGCGGTCGGCCACGCCACCCGCCGTCGGAATTGCGGTGTCCCAGGTCACGGCGTTTTCGACGCGCTTGGGTGGCCACCCGGCCGTCGTTCTACCGGCCTGCCACACCAAGGCGGAGAGGGTTGATCAGATGTTGGCCCGTATGCTCCGACTGGTGTCCCAGCCTGGCTGGACGGAGGTCCGCCGATGACCACGCCCTCTGGGTACCCGGTGCCCCCTGGGCAGCCACCCCCCGGGCGCCGCCCGGCGCCGGCCGGCCCGGCATCCACCGCTGCCGTGCGGGACCGCGAGGTCGGTGACCTCTACCGGCCGGGCTTCGCCGGGCGCGGCCAGGGCGGTTCGGGTGGCCTTGGCCGCTCCGGTCGGCAGAGCGGTTCGGGCGGCCAGGGCGGTTCGGGCGGCCAGGGCGGTTCCGGCGAGCAGAGCAGTGCCGGCGGGCAGAGCGGAGCCGGAGGCCGCCGGGCCTGGCGGACGGCTCGCGGGCTGGCCCTCGCGGGCGTGCTCAGCGTGGTGGCCGGCGTGCTGGTCGGCATGCTCGCGCTGCCGGTGGTCGGCGCGGCGGGGCTGACCGTCAAGGACAGCGCCGACGACTTCATGAACCTGCCGGCGAATCTCACGGTTCCCCCGCCCGCGCAGGCGTCGCGGATCCTCGACGCGCGCGGCAACCAGATCGCCACCCTCTCCGGCGAGCAGAACCGCGAGGTCGTCCCGCTGAGCCGGGTTCCGCAGGTGATGCGCCAGGCCGTCGTCGACATCGAGGACTCGCGTTTCTACGAACACGACGGACTGGACTACAAAGGCCTTCTCCGCGCCTATCTGACCAACCGGGAGAACGGCGAGGTGACCCAGGGCGGGTCCACGCTGACCCAGCAGTACGTCAAGAACGTTCTGCTGATGTCGGCCAACACGCCGGAGGAGAAGAAGGCCGCGACCGAGCAGACCGTGCGGCNCAAGCTGCGGGAGGCGCGGTACGCGCTCTACCTCGAGGCTCACCTGAGCAAGGACGAGATCCTCGAGCGCTATCTGAACATCGCCTACTTCGGCGACGGCGCCTACGGCATCGAGGTCGCGTCGAACCACTACTTCAACGTCGACGTGGACCGGCTCACCCTGCCGCAGGCGGCGACCCTGGCCGGGCTGGTGAAGAACCCGACCGCCTTCAATCCGGTGCTGCACCCCCAGGCGGCCACGGAACGGCGCAACGTGGTCCTCGACCGGATGCTGCAGCTGCATCACCTCAGCCAGACCGACTTCNGCCAGGCGCACGACAGCAAGCTGGTGCTCGACCGTCCCGCGCGGTCGGCCGACGCGTGCGCCGACTCGGGTGCCCCGTTCTTCTGCGCGCTGGTCCGCCAGCAGCTGCTCAACGACAGAACCTTCGCCCCCACGGAGGCGGACGCCCGCAGGCTCCTGTTCGAGGGCGGCCTGACGATCAGAACGACGCTGGACCCGGTCGCGCAGCAGGCCGCGCAGTCGGCCGCCACGGAGGTCATCCCGATCGGCAACCGGGTGGCGGCGAGNGTCGCGATGATGNAGCCGGGCACGGGCCAGGTGCTCGCCGTCGCGATCAACCGGGAGTACGGGGCGANGGCCGACGGTCTGCCCTCGAGTCAGTCGACGGACTTCGTGCACACGAAGGAGGTCTACCCGGTCGACGAGGACTCCTTCTCGCCGGGATCGACCTACAAGGTGTTCACGCTGATCTCCGCCCTGGAATCCGGCCTGCCGCTGTCCACGACGCTGCACGCCCCCCTGTGNTACCACTCCAACGTCTTCCCGAACCCGGATCCGCAACGCAAGAACTGCTACGGCAACGCCGATCCGAGCGAGGACGGCTTCTATTCCCTGACGACCGCGACCTGGGGNTCGGTCAACACCTACTACATCCAGCTTGCCGAGAAGCTGGGCGTGTTGAAGACGGCCGAGGTCGCCCGCCGGATGGGAGTCACCTCCTGCCGGATCCGCCCGGCCAGGAACGACGATCCGGAATGCAAGGGAATCGACGGGGTCAGCCGCGTCGACGGCTCGTCGATCCTCGGCTCCAACGAAATCAGCACGATGGACCTGGCCACCGCCTATTCGACGCTGGCGGCGCGGGGGCGCCGGTGCGACCCGCGCACCGTCCTCGCGATCACGCAGCGGGTGGGCGGCGCCGACCGGCCGCTGCCGTTCAACGCCGGCGCGCCCTGCCAGCAGGTGCTCGACCCGAAGATCGCCGACACGGTCAGTGCCGTGCTGCAGGGCGTCATCAACCACGGGACAGCCAGCGGGAACGGGCAGATCGGCCGGCCGGCCGCGGGCAAGACGGGTACCGCCGAGGGCTTCAGCACCGCCTCGTTCGCGGGCTACATCCCGCAGCTGGCCGCGGCGGTCACCCTCGCCGACCCGCGCGGCCCGACCTCGCATCCGCTGACCAACGTGCTCGGCCGCAACGTCTTCGGCGGTGGGTACCCGGCGCAGGTGTGGTCCCGGACGATGATCCGGACGATCAACGGCCTGGGCCTGCCGGTCGAGCCGCTGCCGGCGCCGGACGACACCCAGCCGCAGGTGCCGGCGAAGGTTCTGCCGAACGTGGTCGGGCAGCCGCAGCAGGTGGCCGAGCAGATCCTCGTCCAGCTCGGGTTCCACGTCACGTCGCAGCCGGTGCCCGCACCGGTCGCCCCCGGGATCGTGGTGTACATGTCGCCGGCGCCCGGCGGCCCGGTCTCGATCAACACGGAGATCAGGTTGTCGGTCTCCGGCGGGCTGACCGGTGTACCGGTGCTGCCCGGGGGTTCGCCCCCGGCGGGGCTGGGCCAACCCACCCCGCAGGGCGGCCTGCCCGGCGTCTTCGGGGCGAATCCGCGCGAGCAACTGAGCTCGCCGGCCAGCCCCGGGGCCAACCCGGCGGTCTGGCCCGGCCGGCCGCGCCGCAACCGCAGATAGCGCCCGGCAGCGCTGACGCGCTAGGCGCTGAGGCGCCGAGGTGATGCGGTGATGGGTGAGGCGGTGAGGGCGGCACCGGCGGTGCGAGGGGCGGCGGTCAGCCGCCGGTGAGCCTCGCCTTCACCAGGGCGGCCACCCGGCCGCCCTCGGCCCGGCCGGCCACGGCGGCCTGCACCGACTTCATCGCCGGGCCGATCGCCTTCGGCCCGGACAGATCCAGCTCGGCGAGCACGCGGTCGATGATGGCGGCCAGCTCGTCGTCGCCGAGCTGGCGAGGCAGGTACTCGCCCAGCACCTCGCCCTCGGCGCGTTCCCGGTCGGCCTGTTCGGCGCGACCGGCCGCGGCGTAGGCGTCGGCCGCCTCACGGCGCTTCTTCACCTCGCGGGTCAGGACCTTCGAGACCTCCGCGTCGTCGAGGACGCGGGCGGTGGCACCGGCGACCTCCGCGTCCTTCACGGCGGCCAGCNCCAGCCGGAGGGTGGACGTGCGCAGCTCGTCGCGGGCCTTCATCGCGGTGGTCAGGTCCGCGCGCAGCCGCTGGTGCAGCGTGCTCCGTTCCGTGGGGGTGCTCATAGTCAACGAAGCCTATGGTCCGTGGGGGACCTGGTCACGCCTGCCCACGGCGGTGCCACGGCCGGGGTGGCGCCCGGCCGCGGCGAACCTGGGATGAGACTGTGCCGAGACCGTGTTGCACGGCCCGAGGCATGCCGCCGCCACGGGAGTGGTCCCTCCGGCGCGGTGGGACCGTCGGGCCGAACACGCGGCACGGGGGACGGCGCCAGAGGCACGGGCGGTCCGAGGCAGGAGCGGTCCTGGGCGCAGGCGGTCCGGGACGCAGGCGGTCCGGGGCACACGAGAGGTCGGGGCACGAGGAGGTCGTGGTGGCGAGCNTGGGGGCGTCGAGGCGTCGGGTGGCGCGCGGGGTCGCGGGTCTCTCGGCGTCGGTCGCGGTGGCCGGGGCCGGCGCGTGCGCCTACGGCGCGCTGTACGAGCGCAACGCCTACACACTGCGTCGGCTGTCGGTCCCCGCGCTTGCGGCCGGCTCGCGTCCGCTGCGCGTGCTGCACCTGTCCGACCTGCACGTCACGGCGCGCCAGCGGGACAAGCTCGCCTGGCTGGCGGATCTGGCCCGGCTGGTGCCGGACCTGGTCGCCCTCACCGGTGACGTGCTCCGTGCCGAGGAGGCCCGCGGCCCGCTGCTGACCGCGCTGGCGCCGCTGTACTCGTTCCCGGGCGTGTTCGTCCCCGGGAACAACGACTACTTCGTCCCCACGCTGACCAGCCCGCGCCGGTACCTGAGCCGGTCCGAGACGGCCGAGCCGACCGGTGCCCCGCTGGACTGGGCTGGCTTCGCCAGGGACCTGGTCGCGGCGAGCGGCTGGACGGAGCTGACCAACACCCGGGCCGTACTCGCGGCCGGCGGCAGCCGGATCGACGTGCGCGGGGTCGACGACGCCCGGCTGCGCCGCGACCGGCCCGACCTCGTGGCCGGGGCCGCGCAGCCCGGCACGCAGCTCGCGCTCGGCCTGTCGCACACGCCGGAGCCGCGCGTTCTCGACGCCTTCACCGCCGACGGCGTCGGCCTGATCCTGTCGGGCCACACCCACGGCGGCCAGATCCGGCTGCCGGGGGTCGGGGCACTGGTGAGCAACTGCGGGCTCGACCGGTCCCGGGTCCGCGGGCTGTCCCGCCACGCGACCGCCGCGGGAGCGTCCTGGCTGCACGTGTCCCCGGGCCTGGGGACCTCGCCCTTCGCGCCGGTGCGCCTCGGCTGCCGTCCCGAGGCGACCCTGCTCTGCCTGACCGCGGCTTCGTCCGCCTGACCGCGGTTTCGTCATCCTGATCACGGTCCCGTCCGCCTGCCACGGTCCCGGCTGACGTCCGGCCGAACCCGTGGCCACCCCCCGCCCTGAACCACTGCTCCGTCGGGTATGCTTCATCTCGGTCGCGGGGTGTGGCGCAGCTTGGTAGCGCGCTTCGTTCGGGACGAAGAGGTCGTGGGTTCGAATCCCGCCACCCCGACCATGCAAAGGCCCTGGTCTCAGGCTCCCTTGGGAGAGTCGGACCAGGGCTTTCGTCGTCTCCGGGTGCGCACCGAAGTGATCACATCCGGTCTGCTCCACCATGGGCCCGCAGGCAGGGCGGGTAGGGCGGGTAGCGTCGCGCTGTGAGTCCGATTCGTGAGGTGCTCGCCCGGGTCTACGTCGAGTCGCTGGACGACGTGCTNCCCCTCTACCAGCGACTGGCTGGAGATGCGCCCACCCGCCGCTTCCGCTTCCGCGACGTCGAGCTGGCGTGGGTCGGCCCCTTTCTCCTGGTGGCGGGTACGCCCGCCGCGCTGGCACCGTTACGCAACCGGGCCGCGACCGTGCTCGTCGATGACCTCGACGTCGTCGCCGCGACGATCATTTCGGCAGGTGGTGCGCTGCTCGAGGGGCCCGGCGAGGCACCCAACGGGTCCCGGCTGATCGCCGAGCACCCCGACGGAACGGTGTTCGAGTATCTGCACATCGTGACGTAGGGACATGTGTTCGAGGCCCGCCGTCCGGATGCTCCCCGTCCGGNCGTCCGGCCGTCCGGTCGGGCAGGCGGGCTGTGGCCGGGCCACACCTCGTCGGCACCTGACGCGTTGCGGCCGGCGTGGGTTGTTTTCGTGGCCGGCCGGTCATGGTGGGGTCCCGAGAGCCGGGTGCTCTACCGTGTACCCAGTACTTCCCGGGTCATGATCGATCATTGGCCCGGCTACGTTAGGATCGCACGATGGAAAAGGGGAAGCGGGAGACTGTGGCCAAATACCGTCGAGTGGTCGTAAAACTAAGTGGCCGGGCGATCGCGGGTTCCGCCGAATTCGGCTTCGACTCCAATGCGCTCGAACATCTCGCCCGGGAAATCATCGCGGTGCGTCAGTCCGGGGTCGAGGTGGCGATCGTCGTCGGCGGTGGAAATCTCTTCCGCGGCAACCAGTCGGACCGGTGGGGGATCGATCGGGTCGAGGCCGACAACATCGGGATGCTCGGCACGGTCATCAACAGCCTGCTGCTGCGGGGCAAGCTGACCGCCCTCGGGGAGGACAACCTGCGGGTGATGACGGCGGTCCCGGTCCCGGCGGTGGCCGAGCCGTATATCCGGCTGCGAGCCGTGCACCTGCTGGAGAAGGGCGCCACGGTCATTCTCGCCTGCGGGAACGGCCAGCCCTTCCTCACCACCGACTACCCGGCGGTGCAGCGCGCGCTGGAGCTGGGCGCGGACGCGGTGCTCGCCGCCAAGGACGGCGTCGACGGCGTCTACGACAGCGACCCGAAGATCAATCCGGAGGCCCAGNGCTTCTCCCGCCTCAGCTACGACGAGGTGATCAGCAGGGGGCTGCGGGTCATGGATCAGTCGGCATTCATTCTCGCCCGTGACTTCGGTATCCCACTGCACATCTTCGACATCGAGCAGCAGGGTGCGATGACGGCGATCTGTCGCGGCGAGCACCGGGGGACCGTCATCGACACCACGGGCGGGAAGGCGGGTTCCGCGGCGCTGGCGAGTTCCGCCGAAACGGTGGTGTGAGCCGCGCGGTGCCGCCGGCCGTCGACGTTTCCGTCACCTGCCGTCGGTCGACCCAGGGGTTACCTGTCCGCCGCCGTGCGTTGACGGTGGGCCGTGCGATTGTCGTCTTCGCCGTGAAGTCTGTCGTCTTGCCGGTGAAGGCGACGGCCTGAATCCTGGCGATGATTCGCTTTTGTCGGAATTNCTCGGCCTCGCCTGGCCGGGCCGGTACCGACAGCGGGCCGGTACCGGCGCCGGGCTCGGCGGCGGTGGATCACTGGCGGCGGATCACCAGCCGGGGATCACCAGGAGTGGCTCAGAAGCAGGAGTAGGTGGTGCTCGGCGAGGTGTCCGTGGTCGACATGCCGTCCGCGGTGCCGGTGGTCACGGTCTTGAACTGCGCCTGGCCGTTGAAGCTGCAGGGCACCGAGGTGCCCTCGCCGATGCCGCTGCCGCCCCAGTACGACTTCTTGACCGGGTCCCCGACGGACATCCACTGACCGTTCGCGTACTTGCGCAGCTGGTTGCTGATCTGCATGTTGCCCGAGTAGCGGGGGTCGCAGGTGATGCCGCCGTTCGCGAAGATCGTCGAGCCGCCGGTGGGCGGCCAGGCGGTCACGGTGCAGCCGGTCGAGGAAATCGGGGTGGACGCGTCGGCGGGGATGGCGCCGAACAGGCCGGCCGCCACGGCGCCGGTCGCGCCGATGGCCGCGGTACGCAGTGCTGCGCGGGTGCTGGGCACGGGTTTCCTCCAGGTGGGGGATGGGCGGTGCGGGATGGTGATGGGCGGTGGGACCGGGGGTGGGCGGTGGGACAGCGGGTGGATGGTGGGACAGCGGGTGGATGGTGGGACAGCGGGTGGATGGTGGGACAGGGTGGACGGGGGACCGGGGTCGGCGCAGCGGCGCGACGGCAGCGAGACGACCGCGGACGGCGCGGTTTCAGGCGCGTCGCGGTTCAGATCGGCGCCGCGCCGAAGGTGTAGACCGGCCGCGGTGGAGGCCCGAAGAAGGTGGTGATGGTCTCCAGACGCGGCCGCTCGGTGAAGGTGACGACGTCGAGGCCCGCCAGCACGAGCTGGCCGATGCTGTTACGCAGTCCCCACTCCCAGCGGGCGCGACGGTGGTGCACGTCGACCCCGCTGGTGCGCACCGGACGATGCCCCGGGTAGGGCGCGAGGAACTCGCCGATGAGATCGGCGAACTCGAGGATGCCGGCCGCCTCGCCGAGCGGGTTGGCGTAGGTCACCGCGGGGACGCAGCAGTCGGCGAGCAGCTCGTCGCGCCGGGACACCGCCGGCTGCGCCCAGGCGGCGTAGAGGCGGTCGGCCAGCGCGGCGAGCCGTTCGGCCGTGGCGGCGTCGCTGCCCGCGCCGACGCTGTGTGCGTCGTGCCGCGCGGCGGGCTGGGTGCTCATGGGGCGAACCTCCGCCGGGCCTCGGCTCGTTGCAGCTTTCCGGACGGGGTCTTCGGCACCGAGCCCGGCTCGAGCACCAGCACCACGTGGGGGCTCACCCCGAGCGCGGCGCGGACCTCCTCGGTGACGGCGCTGCGCAGCGCGGCAGGATCGGCCCCACGGGTCTCGACGGCCACGGCGAGCCCCTCCCCGCCGAGCTGGCCGGGACGTGGGTAGCCGAACGCGACGGTGTTGCCCGCGCGGGCGCCCTCGGCGCGCGCCGCGGCCCGCTCCACCTCCTCGGGGTAGATGTTGCGGCCGCCGAGGATGATGACATCCTTCCGGCGACCNCAGACCACCAGTTCGCCGCCGGTGAGGTAGCCGAGGTCGCCGGTTGCCAGCCACCCGTCGCGGGCGCGCAGGGCCGCCGCCGAGTCGGGATCGTCATGGTAGGCGGCCACCGAGGTGCCGCGGACCTGGACCTCGCCGACCTTCCGCTCGGGCAGGACCCGGCCCGAGTCCGGGTCGACCACGCGGACCGACAGGCCCGGGATCGGCTCCCCGAGCAGCGCCAGCCGCCTCGTGCGCACCGCCGGATCGGGGGGCACGAAGCGGGCCGTGCCCGCGGCCAGGGCATCCGCGTCCACCGTGTCGTAGCGCGGCCCGCGGCCCACGGCGGAGAACGTGACCGCGACCGTGGCCTCCGCGAGCCCGTAGGCGGGCATGAAGGAGGCCGGGTGGAAGCCGTGACCGCCGGCGGCGTCGAGGAAGTCGTCGACGACCGCGGGATCGATCGGCTCCCCACCGCACAGCGCGTAGGCCAGGCAGGACAGGTCCAGCCGGGGGCCGGCGCGCAGCAGCCGGGCCGCGACGGCGTAGGCGGAGCCGGGGCCGACCGTGTTGGTCGCGCGGTGGTGGGAGACGAGCTGCATCCAGCTTGCCGGCCTGGCCAGGTAGTCGGCGGGTGAGGACAGCAGCGCGTCGCAGCGGCCGCACGCCATCGGCAGAATGAACCCGCCGATGAGGCCCATGTCGTGGGACAGCGGCAGCCAGGACAGCATCCGGCCGTGCACCGCCTCGTGGCTGGTCGCCACCCGGATGCCCTCGACGTTCGCCGCGAGGTTGCCGTGGCTGATTCGGGCGATCTTCGGTGCGCCGGTGGTGCCGCTGGTCAACTGCAGGATCGCGGGGGCGTCCGCGGTCAGCAGGGGCGGGCGCCACGGCGCCGCCGGCGGGTCGCCGACCGCCTCGGCCAGCGGGATGACCCGCCCGGCTCCGCCGGACAGCGCCGGCACCGCGTCCTCCCACGGCGCGCCGACCAGCACGAGCGGCTCGCCGAGGGCGTCGAACCGGTCGCGGGTGTCGGCGAGGTAGCGGGCCAGGTCGACGGTGCGGGCGGGGGTGGGGGCCATGGTGAGGCTGCNGCCGGCGAGCCAGGTAGCCATGGCCGCGGTGATCGTCTGCCGCGACGTGTCGGCGAGGATGGCCACTGGACGGCCGGGCCCCACCCCGTGCGACTGCAGGCCCGCGGCGACGCGCCGGGCATCCCCGTACAGCTCCGCCCAGCCGACCCGCCGTCCGCCGTCGGGCGCGAGGAAGGTCACCGTGTTCGGACCGGTGCTGGCCCGCCTCATGCGATCCAGCAGATAAACCATTGTCGAGGCCCTCTCCCGGCGGACGATCCCGTTATCGGGCGTCGCCGTCCGTGCGGTCACGGTAGACGGCGAGAATGAGACGGTCCCAGTAGCGACCGCGATAGAAGTCGTGCCTGCGCAGCCGTCCCTCGAGTTCGAGCGCGCCGCCGGCCGACTTTTCCCGATCGGCCCCCGCGAACTGCGGGTAGTTGAACTCGGGCACCTCGAAGTACAGTTTCCGGAACGGCCAGATGTCGAAGACGTAACGCACGAACAGGTCCAGCGCCTCGACGGCCAGACCCGACCCCGTGTAGTCGGCCGAGATCGCTGCGCCCACGTAGGCGTATCCCAGGGCGAACTCCGGGTTGTAGCAGATCGCGTGGCCGACCGGCCGGCCCGTCTCGATCGACTCGATCACGAACTGGGTCAGGACGCCCTGCCACAGCTCCTGCTCGAACTGCGGGTACGACGGCACCGAGCCGCGGTAGCGCCAGCGGAAGCCGATGTCCGGGGTGACCGCGAGCTCGTACAGGAACGGTGTCGACGCCGGCAGCACCGGCATCAGCCGCAGGAACCGCCCGGCGAACCGCGGCGGCGGCAGGGCGGGCGGGCCGGCGGTCGCGGTCGTGCCGGCGGCGACAGCGGCGGCGGCCGTCGCCGGGGCAGATCCGGCGGTGACGGTGATGGCGGTGGTGGCGGTGGTGGCGGCCATCGGCTGCCCGGCGCGGCCCGCGGACCCGTCGAGCGGCCGTGCGCCGGCGCCGACCCCGGCCGGTACGCCGCTGCCCACCGACGCGGCGGGGAGCGGTTGGGCCTGCGCAGCGGGCGGCCCGGCCCGATAACGCTGGTAGAGCTCCCCGACGGTCTCGATTTCCAGCCAGTTCGCCTCGGAGAGGTCGACGCCGAGTTCGATCACGTACAGGCAGAGTTCCAGAAGCCGGAAGGAATCCAGCCCGAGGTCCTCGTGGAGCCGGNTGCCGCCGGCGATCGCCGAATCGGCGAGCCCCAATTTCCGGGCGATAAGCTGCTCGAATTCGTCTTGTCGGAGCATGCTACCTGTTCTGCGTGCGCGAAAGACGGAATCAAGAATGGACGATTTCGGGCAGTTCGGACATTGGTGACGTTAGCAAACGAGCCGAAGGGCCGCAAAGCCGGATAACCCGTTTCGGCTAGCGCGCCTGCGTCACACGCGGTCGACCGCGCGCACCGGGCACGCGGTCGACCGCGTGCCCGGGCGTCGCGGTCCGGCGGTCAGTAGGAGCGGGCGATCAGGCAGATCAGATCGTCGGGGTCGCCGCCGGCGGGCGGGATCTCACCGTCGGGCGTCTGCAGGCAGCGGACGGTCAGGGCGTCCTCGGCGAGGCGCGCCTCGCCCTCCTCGCCCACGAGCCGCCACGGGATGCGGGCGAAGCCGGTCTGCGCCGCTGCGGCGGCGTCGGCGACCGTGGTGACGTCCGCCGTCCGGCTCTCGCGCAGTGCCAGGGCCTCGGCGTGCAGGCCGGCCTGCACCTCGTCGAGCAGCGCCGGAACCCGGGCAGCCGCCTCCGCCAGCGGCACCGCGGCCTTGACCGAGGTGTCCCGGCGGACCAGCGTCACGTTCCCGGCGGCGAGGTCACGCAGGCCGACCTCGACCCGCACCGGGATGCCCTTGATCTCGGCGTCGGTGACCCGGCGACCGAAGGACAGCCCCGAGCGGGCGTCGACCTGCACCCGCAGCCCGGCGTCGGTGAGCGCCGCGGCGATCTCGCGGGCCTTGGCGACGACTGTCTCGTCGTCGCGCACCGGGAGCACCACGACCTGCGTCGGGGCGAGCCGGGGCGGGATGCGCAGGCCGTTGTCGTCGCCGTGTGCCATGATCAGGCCGCCGACCATCCGGGTCGAGCTGCCCCAGGACGTCGTCCAGGCCAGGTGCTTCGCCCCGTCCGCGCCGAGGAAGTCGATGTCGAAGGCCCGGGCGAAGTTCTGCCCCAGCTCGTGGCTGGTCGCCATCTGCAGGGCCTTGCCGTCGCCCATCATGCCCTCGCAGGTCATGGTGTTCGTGGCGCCGGCGAAGCGCTCCTTGCGGGTCTTCGTACCGATGAACACGGGGATGGCGAGCACGTCGGTGAGGAAGTCGCGGTAGACCTCCAGGGCGATCCGCCGGGCGTAGGCGGCGGCCTCGGCCTCGTCGACGTGCGCCGTGTGCCCCTCCTGCCAGAGGAACTCGCTGCTGCGCAGGAACAGGCGGGGACGCAGCTCCCAGCGGACCACGTTGGCCCACTGGTTGAGCAACAGCGGCAGGTCGCGGTAGCTCTGGGTCCACTTGGCCAGGTACTCGCCGATGATGGTCTCGCTGGTCGGCCGCACGACGACCGGCTCCTCGAGCTCCTTGCCGCCGCCGATGGTGACCACGGCGAGCTCGGGACTGAAGCCCTCGACGTGCTCGGCCTCCCGGCGCAGGTAGCTCTCCGGGATGAACAGCGGGAAGTAGGCGTTGACGGCGCCCGCCGCCTTGATCCTCGCGTCCACGTCGGCCTGCATGCGTTCCCAGATCGCGTAGCCGTACGGTCGGATGACCATGGTCCCGCGGACGGGGCCGTTGTCGGCCAGCTCGGCCTTCGCGAGCACGTCCTGGTACCAGCGCGGGAAGTCGGTCNCACGGGAGGTGAGTACAGCCACCTCGCCACGATATTGCCTGTGCCGGGCCGCGGGGCCATCGGGACGGGCGGGTGGGCGCGGCGCGGCCCCGAGGTGCCGCTCGGGGTGCCCGCGCCGACCCTCGGGCGGGCGGCCCCGATCGGGCCGGGTCAGCGGTGGCGCAGCCCTCGGCCGTGCTCCAGCGGGTCGGTGCCCGGCTCCGGCCGCCCGTCGCGGCCGACCTCCTGGAACACCAGGGAGACGTCGACGTCCCCGTGGTGGCTGACCAGGCAGGCCGTGGGCGGGAGGAGGATCATGGCCGTGGTCAGGTCGGCCGCGGTGGCTCCCGGCGCCAGGACCAGCTCGTGCCGTATCGCCAGGCCGTCGTGGACGGTGACCACCTCGGCGAGGGAGCCGGGCCGTCCGCCGGTGATCGGCCGGGGCTCCGGCAGGAGATCGTCGTTGTCGACGGTGTTCATCTTCTGGCCGTCCTCCTGTCTGTGTGTCTGTTCCGGTGCGCGTCACGTGCGGCCGGCGGGCCTGGCGGGCGTCGGGCTCTCTCCGGGACCGGGACAACTTCGTCACGTCGCCTTGATGTTTCTTATTGCTACCGTCGTGCGGAATCGTCCTCCGCGATCGGACTTTCAGGTTTCGACTGGATGCTGTCAGCTACGTCGATGTTGCTTACAAGCAAAGCACGGGAACGGGAGGAACGCCACCGGCGATCTCCGGGCAGAGTGGGACGTCCGGTGACTGCGGGCGCAAGTCCTGATCATCTGCGTAGCGCCGCGTGCGAGTTGGCCGGTTCGTCGGCTCCGTCCCGCTGCGTCGCCGGGCGCAGTGGGCCGGGCCGGGCATGACGCGCGCGAGTGAACATTCGGTATCAGCGGCGCAAGATTCCCGAGCGGCTCGATGTCGTCNCATGACGCCGATAGGCCGGCATCGGGGCCTCGGATCGGCCGGTGCGGCAGCGCCCCGTCGGCCGGGCCATCCTCCAGCTCGGGCCGCCGGCCGTCCCGGCGTCCACGCCGACTTGTCATCGACTTGTCCGCTGGTTGTCCCTTCGTTCGTGGGCGTAGAGGCGGTGGGTGGTGCCCGCGGTGCCCCCGCTGCGCCCCGTGGCGGCGCCCCCTCCGGCATGGTTCGGCGCCGGCCGCCGCGGCCGCCGGTGACGGTGCGCTCAGAGTTCCGTACGCGTTGTTCCGGAGTGGTGGCAGCCGGCCCGGCCAACAAGCCATAAATCGTCCGACATGGATGTGTTCCGGTTGGTGACGGGTTGGCGTATGCGCTTGTTCATCTTTCGTTCACTCCGGATCGCTTCGATTCTCGCCGGCACCCCAGTCNGGGGGGCGGACGACATTGCGCGCCACGAACGGCGCGGGGACGAAGGGTTGCTTGTGATCCGAGGCAAGCGTCAGGCCGCCGTCGGGGCCGCGATGGTGGCACTACTCACCGTGGCGGCGTGCGGAACTGACGACAACAACGACTCCGGCGGCACGGGTACGGCGCCGTCCACTTCGGCGGCCGCGATCTCCTGTGCCAAGGGGTCGATAACGGGCTCCGGCTCGTCCGCGCAGAAGAACGCGATCGACGAGTGGGTCAAGGCGTACCAGAACGCCTGCTCCGGCGCGACGATCAACTACCAGTCGACGGGTTCCTCGACCGGTCGCCAGCAGTTCATCAGCAAGCAGGTGGCCTTCGCCGGCTCGGACTCCGCGCTGAAGGACCAGCAGAAGACCGACGCGGACGCGCGCTGCACCGGCGGTGCCGCGGTCGACCTGCCGATGGCCGTCGGCCCGGTGGCGCTGATGTACCACGTGTCCGGCGTCAACGGCCTGCAGCTGTCTGCCCAGACCCTGGCGAAGATCTTCGCTGGTAAGATCACCAAGTGGAACGACCCGGCCATCAAGGCCGAGAACAGCGCCGCTTCGCTGCCGGACGCCACCATCGCCTCGGTGCNCCGCTCCGACGGCTCCGGCACGACGGACAACTTCACCAAGTTCCTCAAGGGCGCGGGCGGCGCCGACTGGACGTTCGACTCCGGCTCGGACTGGAAGGCCCCCGGCGGTCAGGGCGCCAAGGGCAGTGACGGCGTCACCTCGACCGTGAAGTCCACCGAGAACTCCATCGGCTACGCCGAGCTGTCCTATGCGGAGAACGCCGGGCTGTCGACCGTCAAGGTCAAGAACGCCGCCGGCGAGTACATCGAGCCGAGCACGGACGGTNCCTCCCTGGGCCTGAGCACCGCCAAGGTCGCCGACGGCGACGACCTGAAGCTGACCTTCGACTACACCACCGCGACGAAGGGCGCCTACCCGGTCTACCTGGTCACCTACGAGATCGCCTGCACCAAGGGTCTCTCGGCCGACCAGGCCGCGCTGGTCAAGTCCTTCCTGACCTACACCGCCTCGGACGCCGCTCAGTCCTCGATCGGCGACCTCGGCTACGCGCCGCTGCCGGACGCGGTCGCGACGAAGGTCCGCGCGGTCGTGGCCAAGCTGGCCTGACCCGCAGCTGCCACCACGGCCGCCCCGAGCCGGGCCCGGACCATCTGACACACGGTCCGGACCCGGCCGGGGCGGCCAGCACGACCCGACCGGCCCGGCCGGTGCCCGCGGTGGGGAACGACCCACCGCGGATTCGTCGATGTACGGCGGCCGCGGCACTCACGNCCCGCCGCGCGTGTCGCGTCCGGGACCTTGATCGTCAAGCCCCGTTCGGGCACCAAGGAGAGGACGCATGACGACGGAGCCGGACAGCTCGGCGGACGCCGCCGAGCCGCGGGGGGCCGCCACGGCGACGGTCCCGCCGGAGGACCCACCGCCGGCCGGCGGGCCCGCGGTCGTATCCGCGGACAAGCCCCGGGTCGGAACGGCCGACCTGATCTTCAAGAACCTCACCCGCACGGCCGGCCTCGGCCTGCTGGCGCTGATCGCCGTGATCGCCGTCTTCCTGGTGCTGCGGGCCACCCACGCTCTCAACGCCAACACCGGGAACTTCCTCACCACCGAGGAGTGGTTCCCCAACGCCACCCCACCGAAGTTCGGGGTGGCCGCGACCCTGTACGGCACGGTCGTCTCGGCGGCGGTCGCGATGATCATCGCAGTGCCGGTCGCGGTCGGGATCGCGCTGTTCATCACCGTGTACGCGCCCCGGCAGCTCTCGTCCGTCCTCGGCTACATCGTCGACCTGCTCGCCGCCGTGCCGAGCGTCGTCTACGGCCTGTGGGGCCTGATCGTCCTCGCGCCGCACATGAAGGGCATCCAGCTCTGGCTGAACGACTACTTCGGCTGGATTCCGATCTTCGATGCCGAGTCGGTGGGGCGTTCNCTCTTCGTGGCCTCGGTCGTCCTGGCGATCATGATCCTGCCGATCGTCGCGGCCCTGTCCCGTGAGGTCTTCCTCCAGGTGCCGATCGCGCACCGCGAGGCGGCCCTGGCCCTCGGCGCGACCCGATGGGAGATGATCAGGGTCGCGGTGCTGCCCTACGGCAAGCCCGGGGTGATCAGCGCCTCGATGCTCGGCCTCGGCCGGGCGATGGGCGAGACGATCGCGGTCGCGCTGGTCCTGCCCGCCTCGTTCAACATCTCCGCGCACCTGCTCTCGCCCGCCGGCAACACGATCGCCGCGAACGTGGCGAACGGCTGGGGCGAGGCCAACGACATCGGTCGCGGCGCGCTGATCGCCTCCGGCCTGGTGCTGTTCATCGTCACCATGATCGTGAACATCATCGCGCGGGCCATCGTCGCGCGCCGCCGCGAGTTCTCCGGGAGCGCCGCATGACCGCCGCGACCGTGTCCGGACCCGCCGTCGACGGCGGCGCGGACCACCTGGGCCTGCGCGGGCAGATCCTGCCGCGCTGGGTGCCACTCGCCGTCGCCGCCGGCGCAGTGGTCGTGTCCCTGCTGATCTACCTGCTCACGCCGGTCGACAGCGAGATCCAGATCGTGTTGATGTCCGCGCTGTTCTTCGTGATCGNGATGACCGCCGTCTCGACCGCCGTCGAGGGCGGGCGGCGGGCGCGGGACCGGTTCGCGACGACGCTCGTCTACGGTGCCTNCCTGCTCGCCGTGATTCCGCTGGTCGCCGTGCTGGCCAGCGTGATCAGCAAGGGGGCTGGCCGGCTCGACGGCGCCTTCTTCACCCACTCGATGAACGGCATCGGCGCCCGGGACGTGGGCGGCGGCATCTACCACNCCATCATCGGCACGGTGGAGCAGGTCCTGCTGGCCAGCGTGCTGGCGGTGCCGTTCGGCCTGCTGGTGGCGATCTACCTGGTGGAGTACGGCCGCGGTCGGGTCAGCCGGGNGATCAGCTTCTTCGTCGACGTGCTCACCGGCCTGCCGTCGATCATCGCGGGTCTGTTCATCCTGGCCTTCTGGGTGCTCGCCCTCGACCAGGGCTTCTCCGGGTTCGCGGGTGCGCTCGCGCTCGNCGTGCTGATGATCCCGACGGTCGTGCGCTCCGCCGAGGAGATGCTCAAGCTGGTTCCCAACGAGCTGCGCGAGGCCGGGTACGCGCTCGGCGTGCCCCAGTGGCGGACCATCCTGCGGGTGGTCNTGCCCACCGCGCTGCCCGGGATCGTGACCGGCGTCATGCTCGCGGTGGCGCGGGTGGCGGGCGAGACCGCCCCGGTGCTGCTTACCGTCTTCGGGACGAACCTCATCAACTCCAACCCGTTCTCGGGTGAGCAGTCGTCCCTGCCGCTGTACATCTACTCCCAGGCCGGTCAGCCGCAGCAGTTCGCGGTCGACCGGGCGTGGGCGGCCGCCCTGGTGCTGATCATCATCATCATGGTGCTGAACCTCATCGCCCGGCTGTTCGCCGGACGCAACCGGTTGAGATGACCGTTCCCNCACCACCCGCGTTCNTCCCCGTCCCAGCATCGAACAGCGTCCAGACAGATCGTGAGTCGAGGTTGCCATGGCCACCCNCATCGACGTAACCGGGCTGACGGCGTACTACGGCAAGTTCAAGGCCGTAGCCGACGTGAACCTGACCATCGAGCCTAAGAACGTCACCGCATTCATCGGGCCGTCCGGGTGCGGAAAGTCGACGGTGCTGCGCACCCTCAACCGGATGCACGAGGTGCTTCCCGGCNCTCGCGTCGAGGGCAAGGTGCTGCTCGACGGCGAGGACCTCTACGGGGCCGGCACGGACCCGGTGAACGTCCGCCGCACCGTGGGGATGGTCTTCCAGCGGCCGAACCCGTTCCCCACGATGTCCATCTACGAGAACGTGATCGCCGGGCTGAAGCTCAACGGCGTGCGCAAGAAGGCGCTGCTCGACGAGCGGGTCGAGGAGTCGCTGCGCGGGGCGAACCTGTGGGAGGAGGTCAAGGACCGNCTCGGCCGGCCCGGCGCCGGCCTGTCCGGCGGCCAGCAGCAGCGGCTGTGCATCGCGCGGGCGATCGCCGTCGAACCCCAGGTGCTGCTCATGGACGAGCCCTGCTCCGCGCTCGACCCGATCTCCACCCTGGCCATCGAGGACCTGATCACGAAGCTGAAGTCGAGCTTCACGATCGTCATCGTCACCCACAACATGCAGCAGGCGTCGCGGGTGAGTGACGCCACCGCGTTCTTCTCCCTGGAGAAGACCGGAGACCCCGGCCGCCTCGTCGAGTTCGACAAGACCTCGAAGATTTTCAGCAACCCGACGGAGAAGCGGACCGAGGACTACGTCTCCGGACGGTTCGGCTGACGCCGGCGGAGGCCAACGGACAGGACGCGCGGATGCTCCCGGTACGGCGTGGGTCCGCGGGGCCGGGGGGTGCGGACGGGGGCCCGGCGGTCGAACGGCACGGGGCGGCGGTGCAGGTCAGGTCGGCCGGCCGGCCCTCGCTGCTGATCGCGGACTCCGAGGTCGACGACGGCATGCTGGACGCCATCGTCGGCGGCGGGGTCGAGGTGAGCGTGGTGGCCNACGGCGCGCAGGCCCTACTGGAGATCGGCCTCCAGCAGCCCGCGGCCCTGCTCATCAGCGCCCGGCTGCCGGTCGTCGACGGGGTCACCGTCGTGCGGACGGTCCGCAGCGTGCCCGGGCACGACGACGTGCCGATCCTGCTCGCGGTCGGTCCCGACGACCGGCCGGCCGCGGCGGCCGGCCTGGACGCGGGCGCGAGCGCCTGCGTGGGCAAGCCGTACCGGGTGCCCGAGGTGCTGGCGATGGTCGGCGTGATCGGGACGGGGCGCCCCGGCCCGCAGCATCCCCGGTCGGCGGGGGACGACGTCCTGCGCGGCGGCCCGGTGCTGTTGGACCGGGCGGCCCACGAGGTCCGCCTCGACGGCGCGGTCGTGTCGGTCCCGCCCCGGGAGTTCCGGCTGCTCGCGCTGCTGCTGGAGCAGGCCGGCCGAGTCGTTCCGCGGGAGACCCTGCTGCGGGAGGTCTGGGGCTCGGCGCACACCGAGACCAACACCCTCGCCGTGCACGTGCGCCGGCTGCGCCGCCGCCTCGGCGAGGGGGCCGGCGAACCGACGATCATCGAAAGCATCCGGGGGGTCGGCTACCGGTTCCGCGCCGCGCCCGACCCCACCGCCGGACCAAAGCTCACCTTCTGACCGCGGCTCACCTTCTGACCGCGGCTCACCTTCTGACCGCGGCTCACCTTCTGGCCGCGGCTCACCTGGTCGGGTCGGCCTCGCGCCTGTCGGGTCAGCTCGGCAGGGCGTAGACGCCGGGGGCGACGCGGACGACCAGGCCGTCGTCGATCAGCCCGGCCAGCGCCCGGTCCCGCTGGACCGGGTCGTCCCAGACCTGGTCGAGGAGATCCTGGTCGACCGCCTGCTCGGCGTCGCGCAGGACGGCCAGCAGCCGCCCGCGGACCTGGCGGTCCGTGCCGGCGTAGCCCTGCGGCCGGCGGGCCGGACCGGTCGCGGCCGGGCTGCCCGCCTCCACCCAGGCGCAGCGATGCAGCAGCGGGCAGGCGGCGCAGCGGGGGGTGCGGGCCACGCAGACCAGTGCCCCGAGCTCCATCAGCGCGGCGCTGGTCATGGCCGCGGTCTCGGGCTCGGCCGGCAGCAGCTCGGCGACGGCGGCCAGGTCGCGGCGGCCGACGGTGGCCGGATGGTCCGCCCGGCCCTCCACGGCGCGGGCGAACAGACGGCGCACGTTCACGTCGACGACCGGGTGGNGCTGGCGGAAGGCGAACGCGGCGACCGCCCGGGCTGTGTAGGTCCCGATCCCGGGCAGGGCCAGCAGCGCGTCGAGGTCCGCCGGGATCTCGCCACCGTGCCGTTCGACGACGGCCGTCGCGGCCTGGTGCAGCCGCAACGCTCGGCGGGGGTAGCCCAGCCGGCCCCACGCCCGCACGGCCTCGCCGGCGGGCTGCGCGGCCAACGCGGCCGGGGTCGGCCACCGGTCCAGCCAGGCCTGCCAGACCGGCAGCACGCGGGTGACCGGGGTCTGCTGCAGCATGACCTCGCTGACCAGGACCGCCCACGGCGTCGTGCCGGGACGCCGCCAGGGCAGATCCCGGGCCGCCGCGGCGAACCAGTCGAGCACCAGCCCGGCGAGCGTCTCGGACTCGGCCGACGCCGTGGCCGGGATCGACGCCGTGGCCGGGATCGACGCCGTGGCCGGGATCGACGTTGCGGCCAGGGCTGGGAGGGCGGGCGCGGTCCGCGGTGCGCTGGTCATCCCCGCCATCGTGCCAGGCCGNCGGGTGGTGGCCGTGGGACGGGGGTCGGCGGCACGGGGCCTGCCGGGACGGAGGTCAGACGTAACGTTCCAGGATGCTCGACTCGGCCAGCCGCGACAGGCCCTCGCGCACGGCGCGAGCCCTGGTCTCGCCGACGCCGTCGACCGCCTGCAGGTCGTCGACTCCGGCTGCGAGCAGTTTCTGNAGCGTGCCGAAGTGGTCGACGAGCCGGTCGACCACCATCCGCGGCAGCCTGGGCACCTTCGCCAGCATGCGGTAGCCGCGCGGGCTGATCTGCCGATCCAGGATGTCCGCTCCGCCGGAGAAGCCGATCACCCGGGCGAGCACGGTGAGGTCGAGCAGGTCGGTCGGCGACATCGCGGACAGCTCGCTGAGGACCTGCGCGGCCGACCCGGCCTTCGAGCCGGCGGGCAGGTAGTCGCGCACGGTGAGTTCGCGCTCCGTCTCGACGCCGGCCATCAGCTCCTCGAGCTGCAGCGACAGCAGCCGCCCGTCGGTGCCGAGCTCGACGACATAGCCCTCGATCTCGTCGGCGATGCGGCGCACCATCTCCAGCCGCTGGCTCACCGAGATCGCGTCCCGGACCGTGACGAGATCCTCGATCTCCAGCGCGGACAGGGTGCCCGCGACCTCGTCGAGGCGGAGCTTGTAGCGCTCCAGGGTGGCCAGCGCCTGGTTCGCCCGGGACAGGATCGCGGCCGAGCCGTCGAGCACGTAGCGCCGCCCGGCGACGTAGAGCGCGATGATGTGCATCGACTGGCTGACCGAGATCACGGGGTACTCGGTCTGCTTGGCGACTCGCTCGGCGGTGCGGTGCCGGGTGCCGGACTCCTCGGTGGGCACGGTCGGGTCCGGCACGAGATGCACGGCGGCGCGCACGATCCGCTGCAGGTCCGAGGACNGCACGATCGCGCCGTCCATCTTGGCCAGCTCCCGCAGCCGGGTGGCCGAGAACTCGACGTCGAGCTCGAAGNCGCCGGTGCACAAACCCTCGACGACCTTGTCGTGGCCGAGCACAATCAGCGCCCCGGTATGCCCGCGAAGGATGCGTTCCAGGCCGTCGCGAAATGGAGTTCCAGGGGCGACCGCGGCCAGTGTCGCCCGGAAGATGTCGTCTCCGGGTGGTCCCGCCATCAGNCTCCCTCAGCTCCTCGGCTCCCCGCTGTCTGCCACCTCTGCCGCGATGCTATCGGGGCGACCGGAGTAGGTGCGGTCCAGCTCTTCATGGGGTAACGAAATTACTCAAATCAGACATATTTCTTGTTACGCTTCATGCATTCGGGTTATGGCCCCGATCAGATCCGGCACCTCGGTGACTTTCATGCCCTCGGGGCCGGGCCCGGCACCCGCGGGCACGAGCGCCCGGCGGAATCCCAGCCGGGCCGCCGCGGCCAGCCGCTGGCGGACCGCACCCACGGCCCGCACCTCCCCGGCCAACCCCACCTCCCCGACCGCGACGAGATCGGCCGGCAGCGGCCGGTCCCGCGCCGCGCTCACGACCGCGAGCGCCGTCGCCAGATCCGCCGCGGGTTCGGCGAGGCGCACCCCGCCGACGGTCGCGGCGTAGACGTCGGCCTTGCCGAACCGGACCTTCGCCCGGCGCTCGACCACGGCGAGGATCATCGCCACCCGGGCCGGGTCCAGCCCGGACACCGCCCGTCGTGGCACCTGGGCGGACGTCTCGGCGACGAGGGCCTGCACCTCCGCGACGAGCGGCCGGCGGCCCTCCACCGTCACGGTGACGCAGGTCCCCGGCACCGCCTCAAGACCGCCCGCCCCCGAACGGGACAGGAACAGCCCGCTGGGATCGGCGATCCCGTGGATGCCGGCATCGTCCATCTCGAAACAGCCAACCTCGTCGGCGGGTCCGTACCGGTTCTTGCCCGCCCGCACGAGGCGAAGCGCGGAGTGCCGCTCACCCTCGAAATGCAGAACCACGTCTACCAGATGTTCCAACAGGCGGGGCCCGGCCACCAGCCCGTCCTTTGTCACATGGCCGACAAGCACCGTCGCGAGGCCGAGTGCCTTCGCCGTGCGGATCAGCGCGGCGGTGACCTCGCGCACCTGGGTGACGCCGCCGGCCNCCCCCTCCACCCCGGCTGCGGAGATCGTCTGCACCGAGTCGACCACCAGCAGAGCCGGCGAGACCTCCTCGACATGGCGCAGCACCGCGCCGAGATCGGTCTCGGCGGNGATCCACAGATCCTCGTGGAGCGCGCCCGTCCGCCCCGCGCGCAGCCGCACCTGCGCGGCGGACTCCTCACCGGTGACGACGAGGGCCCGGGCCCCGCCGGCCGCGCTGCGGGCGGCCACCTCGAGCAGCAGGGTGGACTTGCCGACGCCCGGCTCGCCGGCGAGCAGGATCACCGCGCCGGGGACGAGACCGCCGCCGAGCACCCGGTCCAGCTCGTCGATGCCCGTGGGCCGGCGGCGGGCCGCCGTGACGTCGACGGACACCACGGGCTGCGCCGGCGCCGTGACCTCCGTGGCTGCGACCGCCCGCCCCGCACCGCCGAGCCCGGCGGCCCGCCGTGGCGCCGGCGCCTGGGCCTCGAGCGTCCCCCACTCCTGGCAGCGCGGGCAGCGCCCGGCCCAGCGGACGAACTCCGCCCCGCAGCCGCTGCACCGGAACCCGCCCGACGCCGTTCGACCGGACGCGCGACCGCCGGCCGCCGGCCGAGTGGATGTCATGGGCGCCACGTTAACCGGCCGGTCCGACATGTCGGAGCCAGCCGCGCGTGGGGGCGCCCACAGGTGTCGTGTGACCAGGACCGGAGCCGACGACGCCGTACCAGCCGCAGTCGGCGCCCACAGCCCCTGCCGGGCCGGCGCCGTCGATGCCCCGGGCCGATACCCCGGGCCCTGGGATCGCCGGTCGGGGTCCGGGGGCGATGCGGTTCCGCGGAACCTTGGGATCGCCGCTGGGGGACCAGGGCGACACGGCTACGCGCTCGCCGCGCTGTTGCCCGACCGCCGGCTGCCACGAGTCGCTCCTCGCGGCGCCGCGGCCGGGCCGGGCCGGGCCTCGGCGGCCTCAGCCCGCGGTCGCGGTGGCCGTCGGGGTGGCTGTGCCGGCGGAGGGGGTGGCGCTGCGGGCGGCCGGAGTGGCGGCGGCGGAGGGAGAGGCGCCGGTGGAGGGAGAGGCGCCGGTGGAGGGAGAGGCGCCGGCGCTCGGCGAGGCCGAGCCGGCGGCGGGCGTCTGCGTGCTCGTGGTGGCCTCCGCCGGGGCGCCGGAGGCGCCGGGAGCGGCCGGCTCCACCGGCACGTCCAGGGTCACGCTGCCGGCCTTCGCGAAGGTGAAGGTGATCGGGAGCTGGGAGCCGATCAGCAGGTTGTGCTGCACGCCCCGCAGGGTGGGCGCGTCGGCGTCAGCGATGAAGATCTGGCCGCCGCCGGGGGGGAGCTGCGCCGACTTCGGCGNCTGGCCGCCGCCGGCCTCCGGCGAGGACACCGAGACGAGGGTGTCCGGTTCGCTGCCGCCGTTGAAGAACGCCGACACGATCGGCGCGGAACCGCCCTGGGACACGGGCCCGGCGACGTAGACGTTGCGCAGGGTGATGGAACCGACGGACCCCGCGACACTGTTGGTCGTGGTCCGCGCGAGGTTCGTCAGCGCGTCGTTGCCGGAGGCGCAGCTCGCCAGGCCGGCCGAACCGATCACCGAGGCCAGCAGGGCGACGCCCACCCGGCGGGAGGTCATCCGCCGCCGGAACGCGGAGCGCGCAGAGGCGTCGTCGCGGGCCGCGGCGGCGGGCGTCGCCTCGGCGACGGNGGTGACTGACGGGAAACGGGCACCCGGACGGCGGCTCACAGCTCGGTGGCTCCTCCTGCACAAGACCGGCGCGTTGGGCGGCGCCGGTGCTGGTCGACGGCCGTCGCCTGGACGGCCACCCGGCGGCGCGCCCCGGCGCCGGTAGTCGGACCCGGCGTGCAGGGGTCACCCCCGGTGCCCGGAGGACCCGCCGCCGCCGGCCCGGTGTCGAGGGCCGTCCGCGGAGGTCTCCGTGCGGGGCTAACACTAGCCACCCGGCGGCGCCACGTGCCCAGGCCGCCGGGCCCGGCCAGCCCGCGTGGGCCGGTGGGCGGCGCGTGCCGGGCCGGTGCCCGGGCGCCGGCAGCCGGGCTGACCGGCCCGACAGGCCACGAAGGGCCGGTCGGAGACGTGGGCAGTGTCACGCCCCGCACCCGGCCGATCCGCGGGTGAACCACGCCGCGGCGCGTGCCGGGGCCGGGCCGGCGGGTCGCGCCGCCACCCCGCAGGGCGCCGCCGTGTCGGCGCGCGGGAGAGGTCCGTCCGCGCTACGTTCGCCTCGCGGTTGACGCTTGGGCGCGCAGCCGACACCCCTCGACCTGTCGCCTGTTTTACCTGGTAGGGCTGTTCGGTGTCGGTGTGCGGCGAGGTGGGACGGGTGCGTGGATCCGGGTCGGGCGGTGTCGCCGTCGCGAACGGTGGCCGGAAGGCTCCGCCGGGCCCCTCGGCTTGGCGTTGCGGCCCTTGCGCTTGCAGCGCGCGTCTGACCTGCGGCGATGCGTGCGTGTTACGCTGGTAGAGGCGGAAGGGGCACGTGACACATGGCGTTCCAAGTCGGCGAGACCGTTGTTTACCCGCATCATGGTGCTGCTCTGATTGACGCGATAGAAACCCGCGTCATCAAGGGCGAGGAAAGACTCTATCTCGTGCTGAAGGTCGCTCAGGGCGACCTGACTGTCCGGGTGCCGGCCGACAACGTCGGCATGGTCGGGGTGCGCGACGTCGTCGGGCAGGATGGGCTGGAACGGGTGTTCGAGGTGCTCCGGGCACCCCACACCGAGGAGCCCACGAACTGGTCCCGGCGTTACAAGGCGAATCTCGAAAAGCTCGCTTCCGGTGACGTGAACAAGGTTGCCGAGGTCGTCCGCGATCTGTGGCGCCGTGATCGCGAGCGCGGTCTTTCCGCGGGTGAGAAGCGGATGTTGAGCAAGGCGCGTCAAATCCTCGTCAGCGAGCTCGCGCTCGCGGAGGGCACCAACGAGGACAAGGCCGAGGCGATGCTCGACGAAGTTCTCGCCGGCTGATCCAGGCCTTGTCGGNCCGGTCGTGACAGATCGGGTGTCGACCGGTTTCTTCGGTCGGCGTGAAAGTACCGGAATATGATTTCCGGCCGGGAGGTCGGCCCCTCCGGACGCCCTGTCGTCCGGTGGGCCGGGTTCGCCGGCCGGCGCGGTCCGATGGCGGCGCACGCACCCATCCGGCTGCGCACGCCCGATCGGCGTACCGGTCGGCCGGCTCGCGTCCGGTCGGCCGGATAGGCCATGCTCTCGTGGTGGATGGCACACGGGAGGTCTGGTGATGGGCGAAGGTCTCCAGTCGCGGGCGACCGGCCCGCGGGTCGCGGCGATCGTGCCGGCTGCCGGCCGCGGTGAGCGGCTGGGCGGGGGCACCCCGAAGGCGCTGCGAGCCCTGGGCGGTAAGCCCATGCTGGTGCGCTCGATCGAAGCGCTGCGGCGTTCCGAGTCGGTGACGCAGATCGTCGTGGCGGCACCGCCGACTCTGGTCGAGGTCGTGGCGCAACTGCTCGGGCGGGACGTGCGCGTGATCGCCGGCGGCGCGGAGCGGGTGGACTCGGTCCGCCGGGCCCTGCGCGCGATCGACGACGACATCTCCGTCGTCCTCGTCCATGACGCGGCCAGGCCGCTGACGCCGCCCTCGCTCGTCGACGCGGTCGCCGCGGCGGTGCTGGNCGGTCATCCGGCGGTGATTCCCGTGCTCGGCCTGACGGACACCGTCAAGGAGGTCGGCCCGGACGGCAGGGTGATCCGTACCCCGCCCCGCGACCGGCTGCGGGCGGTGCAGACCCCGCAGGGATTCCGGCGTGACGTGCTCGCCGCCGCGTATGCCCTGCAGGACATTCCGGCGACGGACGACGCCGGTCTGGTGGAGGCTCTCGGGGTGCCGGTGACGACCATCCCCGGCGCTCAGGAGGCGTTCAAGGTGACCCAACCGCCCGATCTCGTACTCGCCGAGGCGCTGCTGGCCCGCTGCGCCCCGGGCGACGCCCGCGCGGCCGGTGACCCCCGTGCGGGGACCGACCCGCGCGGGGGCGCGGACGTGCGTGCCGGCTCGGATGCCCGGAGCCTCGGGTGAGCCCGGACACGCCCCAGCCGGCGGACGGCGGCGTGGCGCCCACCGATCGCCCGGCGCCGGCCTCGAGCGCGGTGACGACCGCGGTGCTGCCGCGCGTGGGCATCGGCGTCGACGTGCACCCGTTCGCGGCCGGTCGGCCCTGCTGGGTCGCCTGCCTGGAGTGGCCGGGGGAGACGGGCCTCGCCGGCCACTCCGACGGGGACGTCGCCGCGCACGCGACCTGTGACGCATTGCTCACTGCATCGTGTCTCGGTGATCTGGGCAAGGTGTTCGGCACCGACCGGCCCGAGTACGCGGGGGCGTCCGGCGCGGTCCTGCTGGCCGAGACGGCCCGGTTGCTCGCCGTCGGCGGCTGGGTGATCGGGAACGTGTCGGTGCAGGTCATCGGCAACCGCCCGCGGATGGCTGCGCGCCGCGAGCAGGCCCAGGCGGCGATGTCCGCGGCCCTGGGCGCCTCGGTGAGCCTGTCGGCGACGACCACCGACGGGCTCGGCCTGACCGGGCGGGGCGAGGGACTCGCGGCGATCGCCACGGCCCTGGTCGTGCGCGCCTGAGCTCAGCCGGGCCCGGGAGGGTATGCCGATCCGTCATCGCTCGGTAGTGTTCCGGTGGTGGGTGAAAGGCTGGGCCGTCGTTGGCCGCTCCCCGAGGAGCCCCGAGGAGTCTGATGGCTGGTCGCCTTCCCGAGCCGGTGCGGGCCCTCGCGGACGCGCGGACCTACGTCGTCCTGGCCACCGTCCAGGCCGACGGCTCGCCGCGGATGACCGTGCTCTGGGTGGATCGCGACGAGGACGAGCTGCTGCTGTCCACGGCGCGCGGACGCGCGAAGGAACGGGACATCGCGCGTGATCCGCGGGTCGGGCTGATGTTCCTCGATCAGGACGACCCCTACTCGTACGTCGAGGTGCGCGGCACCGCCACGCTCACGGAGCAGGGCGGCCGGGAGCTGATCGACCGGCTGTCGCTGAAGTACACCGGCGACATCTACCGCTGGGACGATCCGGGCGAGGTTCGGCTCGTCATCCGAGTCGTGNCCGACCGGGTGCTGACGGTCGGCTGACACGGGCTGCATACCCGCCGCCGGGGCTGGAGCCGTACCCTTGACAGATGGGTCTCCACCTCTACGACACGCGCAGGCGGCGCGTGCGGCCATTTGAGCCGCTGCGCCCCGGTCACGTGGGCGTCTACGTGTGTGGACCCACCGTGCAGTCGCCGCCGCACGTGGGCCACCTCCGCACGGCCCTCCCGTTCGACCTCCTGCGCCGGTGGCTGGTGCAGTCCGAGCACGAGGTGACGCTCGTCCAGAACGTGACCGACATCGACGACAAGATCATCGTCAACGCGGACCGGGACGGCACCTCGGTCTGGGAGCTCGCCACCCGCCAGACCCGGGCGTTCGACGACGCCTACCGCACGATCGGCATCCTGCCGCCGACGATCCAGCCGCGCGCGACGGGCCACATCCCGGAGATGATCGCGCTGATCTCCGCGCTGATCGCCGGCGGCCACGCCTACGCCGGCGCGGGCTCGGTCTGGTTTCGGGTCGGTTCCTTCCCCGGGTACGGGGCCCTGTCGCACCAGCGGCCGGACTCCATGCTGCCCTCGGCGGAGTCGGAGCCCGGCAAGGCCGATCCGCGGGACTTCGCGCTGTGGAAGGCCGCCCGGCCCGGCGAGCCGTTCTGGTCCTCNCCCTGGGGCGACGGTCGTCCCGGCTGGCACCTGGAGTGCTCGGCGATGGCCGGCAAGTACCTCGGCCCGGTCTTCGACATCCACGGTGGCGGTCTCGACCTGGTCTTCCCGCACCACGAGAACGAGCGGGCGCAGACGGTCTGCGCGGCGGGCGGCGCCGCCGGTGCCGGCGCCGAGGAGATGGCCCGGTACTGGATGCATGTCGGGCTGCTGACCACCGGCGGCACGAAGATGTCGAAGTCGCTCGGGAACTCGGTGCTCGTCGCGGACGCCCTCGAGGCCGTCCGCCCGCAGGTGTTGCGCTATCACCTGCTCTCGGCGCACTACCGCTCGACGCTGGAGTACACCCCGGAGGCGTTGGGCGAGTCGGCCGCCGCGCACGATCGGGTGGAGACGTTCGTCCGCAACGCACTGGACATCCTCGGCGGCCCGGGTGAGGCGGCGGCCCTGGCGGCCGACGACGGCCCGTCCGCGGTGTCGGATGGGCGGCGACGGACCGCCCGTGGCGGGGCCGCCAGCGACGCCGTGGGCGCCGCGGCGGGGGGCTTCGGGGCGGGGGGTCCCGAGGCGGGGCTCACCCCGCAGCGGGCGTGGGCGGACTTCGCGGCGGCCATGGACGACGATCTCGCGGTCGGTCGTGCGCTGGCGGCCATCTTCGGCGCGGTCGGTCAGGGCAATCAGGTGCTGTCGAAGGCGCACAGCCGCAAGCTGGCGGGCTGGGTCGACGTCACCCGCCGGATGCTCGGCGTCCTCGGGCTCGACCCGCACGAGCAGTGGCCCTCCGCCGGTGCCGAGCTTCGGCCCGCGCTCGACGGGGTCGTGCAGATCGCGCTGGATCTGCGCTCGGCGGCGCGGGCGCGGCGGGACTTCGCGGAGGCCGACTCGATCCGCTCGCGGCTCGCGGCGGCCGGCCTCATCGTCGAGGACACCCCCGAGGGGCAGCGCTGGCACCTGGCCTGAGTTCGACCGGTGGTGGCTGCGCAGGCGCGGGGCCACCGTCCGGCCGACCAGGGCCCGCCGGCGGGACCCGGAACTGCCGCAGGTGCGGCGCCGGCCCGAGCGGCGGGATCAGGAACTGCGGGACGTGCGGCGCCGGCCCGGGTGACGGGCCGGCGCCGGTCGATCAGCGGGCGCGCAACGTGATGCGCGTCCACGCACCCAGGTAGACGCGGTCGCCGTCCCGGAGCGGGACGGGCTGCCCGGGTTCGATCGGATCGGGCTCGTCGTTGAGCCGCGTGCCGTTGGTCGAGCCGGGGTCGCGCACGGCGTAGCCGCCGTCGGGGAGCTGCTCGAACAACGCGTGGCTGCGCGAGATGCCCGGGTCCTCCGGCGCGCCGGACAGGTCGATGTCCGGGTGGATGCCGCGCGACTCGCTGCGCCGACCGACGAGCATCTGCGCGCCGGCGAGCGCGAAGACGCGGCGCGGGTAGAAGGTCGGGAACGGCACCCGGTGGTCGTCGCCGCTGTCGTAGTACTCGCGCTCCGCCTCGACGATGGCCTCCCAGACGGTGGCTCCCGACGGGGGACGGTCGCGGTCCCACCCGCCGGCACCGCGCGGGTCGTCGGCGATCGGATCGCGCCGGCCGCCCCGGCCGGTGTCGTGGCGCGGGTCGTCGAGGTCGGGGTCGCTCAGCCGTGGGTCGTCGAGCCGCGGATCGGCCCCGGGGCGGGCGTAGCGGGGATCGGTGGTGTGCCGCGGATCCCCGCCGCGGCCCGGCAGGCTCCGCTCGGGCGAGCCCGCGGGCGCGGCGCCCGGGTCGAGGCCCAGCGGATCCGCTGGGCCGTAGCCGTACCCGTCGTCACGCCGGCTGCGGCGGTGGGTGTCGGACTCGCGGTCCAGGTCCTCGCCGTAGCCACCCGCCCCGCGGCCCTCCCGGGCCGGCGGGTACCCGCCGCGGTCGGCGTCGGGGTAGGCGCCGGGGGTGCGGTCGTCGCGTCCGGCGGGGTAGCCACCCCGGTCGGCCCGGTCGTCGGGGGCGCGGCCGTAGGGGTCGCGGTCGGCGTCGGGGTAGCCGGCGGGGGCGCGTTCGTCGCGTCCGTAGGGGTCGCG
>NZ_LJFZ01000012.1:0-96675 GCF_001420875.1 Frankia sp. AvcI1
CCGATGCCGCGCTTCACCGCACCACCACCAGTACCCGGAGGTGAGCGGCCGTGACGCATCCCGTCCACATACCCGCCGATGTCGACCGTGAGGACCGGATCGTCGCGAACCTGACCGCCCGNCAGGTGCTGATCCTCGCGCTGACCGCCATGGTGCTCTACCTCGCCTGGGCCGCGACCCGCAGCCTGGTGCCACTGCCGGTGTTCGCGGTGCTCGCCGTGCCGGTCGCGGCCGGCGCCGGCGTCCTCGTGCTGGGCCANCGCGACGGGCTGTCCCTGGATCGGCTGCTGGCCGCCGCGATCCGCCAGCGGACCAGCCCACGTCACCGGATCAACGCCCCCGAAGGTGTGATCGCACCACCGTCNTGGCTGGCCGCCCGTGCCACCAGCGGCGCCGGTGACCGACGGCCGGCCGCGGACGCACAGANCGCGGCGCCGCTGCGGCTGCCGGCCCGCACCGTCACCGGCCAGGCCGGGGTCGGCGTGATCGACCTCGGCGGCGACGGGCTGGCAGTGGTCGCGGTCGCCTCCACGATCAACTTTGCGCTGCGCACGCCGGATGAGCAGGACGCCCTCGTCGCCGTGTTCGCCCGCTACCTGCACTCGTTGACCGCCCCGGTACAGATCCTCGTGCGAGCCATGCCCGCCGACCTGAGCGGCCAGATCCAGCAGCTCGACGACGCCGCCGAGCAGCTTCCCCACCCGGCGCTGGCGCACGCCGCCCGCGAACACGCCACCTACCTGGCTCACCTCGCCGCCGAGATGCAGCTGCTGACCCGCCAGGTGCTGCTGGTCCTGCGCGAGCCGCTGGTCACCGCCGGCCCGGTCGACGGGCTCGGCGGTGCCTCCCCCCTGGCCGCGTGGTCGGGCCGGCGGGCCGCGGCCCGCGACGCTCGCCGTGCCGGACAGGCGATCAGACGGGCCGCGCACACCCGNCTCGCCCGCCGTCTCGCCGAGGCCACCGATCTGCTGGCACCGGCCGGGATCGTGGTCACGCCGCTGGACGCGGGGACGGCGACCAGCGTGCTGGCCGCNGCCTGCAACCCGGCCGGTCTGGTGCCGCCGGCCGCGCTCGCCGCGCCCGACGAGGTCATCACCGCCGACCTCCCCGAGGACTACCCGGCCTACCAGACCGCCCCCGACAACGACGGCGGCTTCCCCGACGACGGGTTCGACGACCCGGACGTGGCCNGACCGGGCTACGACGACCGGTTCGACGACGCCGACGGCCCGCCCGACACCGACGATCCCGACTTCTGGGACCCGCCCGACCTCCGCCCGCCCGCCGGGCGCTCCGACGGCGGCTCCCGACGGCCAACACGACCCACGCGACGGAGGGGACACGCCCGATGAGCAGACGAGCCCGACGCCGGGCCTCCGCGCAGGCCCCCAGCCCGTCCACGGTGGACGCCGCCGCGGCGGCGTTCGTCCCGGACGCGCTCACCGTCAACGCCCGGCACCTGGACGTCGGCGGGGACTACCTGGCCACCATGGCGATCACCGGGTATCCCCGCGAGGTCCACGCCGGCTGGCTCGCCCCCCTGCTGACCTACCCGGGCCGAGTCGACGTCGCCGTGCACGTCGAGCCGATCGACCCGGTCACCGCGGCCCGCCGGCTGCGCCGCCAGCTGTCGAAGCTGGAGTCCGGCCGGCAGGTGGGCGACGAACGCGGCCGGCTGATCGACCCGCAGGTCGAGGCCGCGACCGAGGACGCCTACGACCTGTCCGCCCGCGTCGCCCGCGGCGAAGGCAAACTGTTCCGCCTCGGCCTNTACCTCACCGTCCACGCGANCAGCGAGAACGAGTTGGCCGACGAGGTCGCCGCCGTNCGGGCGCTGGCGGCCAGCCTGCTGCTNGACGCNAAACCNGTCAGCTACCGNTCCCTGCAAGGCTGGGTCAGNACCCTGCCGCTCGGNTTGGACCAGGTGCGGATGCGCCGCACCTTCGACACCGCGGCCTTGAGTGCGGCGTTTCCGTTCACCAGTCCGGACCTGCCGCCCGCCGACCCGACGTCGTTGGCNCCGACCGGGGTGCTCTACGGGCTCAACGTCGCCAGCAACGGGCTGGTGCACTGGGACCGGTTCGGCGACNTCGACAACCACAACGCCGTGATCCTCGGCCGCAGCGGCGCGGGGAAGAGCTATCTGGTCAAGCTCGAACTCCTGCGCAGCCTCTACCGGGGNATCGAGNTCCACGTCGTCGACCCNGANGANGAATACGCNCGGCTGGCCNNCGCGGTCGACGGCAGCTACCTGCACCTCGGCGCCGACNACGTGCGGATCAACCCGNTCGANCTGCCCATCCAGACCACCCCGGACGGCCGTCGGACCGCGCCGCGCGACGCGCTGGTGCGCCGCAGCCTGTTCCTGCACACCGTCATCTCCGTCCTGGTCGGACAGCTGACNCGGATGCGCCGCACCTTCGACACCGCAGCCCTGTCCGCGGCGTTCCCCTTCACCTCCCCGGATCTGCCGCCCGCCGACCCGACGTCGTTGGCGCCNACCGGGGTGCTCTACGGGCTCAACGTCGCCAGCAACGGGCTGGTGCACTGGGACCGGTTCGGCGACGTCGACAACCACACCGCCGTCATCCTCGGCAGAAGCGGCACAGGGAAGTCCTACCTGGTCAAGCTCGAACTGCTGCGCTCGCTGTACCGGGGCATCGAGGTCCACGTCGTCGACCCCGAAGACGAATACGCCCGGCTCGCCGCCGCAGTCGGAGGGACCTACCTGCATCTCGGTGGCGATGGGGTGCGGATCAACCCGTTCGATCTGCCCATCCAGATCACCCCAGACGGCCGTCGGACCGCGCCGCGCGACGCGCTGGTGCGCCGCAGCCTGTTCCTCCACACCGTCATCTCCGTCCTGGTCGGACAGCTGACCCCGGCCGAACGGGCAGCCCTCGACGTCGCGATCACCGCGACCTACCAGGCGGCAGGGATCAGCTCCGACCCGCACAGCTGGAACCGGCCAGCACCCCTGCTGACCGACCTCGCCGCAACCCTAGCCAGCTCCACCGACCCGGCGGCGGCGGCACTCGCCGCCGGGCTGCACCCATTCACCCAGGGGGCGTTCTCCGGCCTGTTCGACGGCCCCACCAGCGCGCCCGGCGACGGCCACCTGGTCGTCTACTCGCTGCGCGACCTGCCCGACGAGCTCAAAGCCATCGGCACCCTGCTCGTCCTGGACGCGATCTGGCGGCGGGTGTCCAACCCCGCCGACCGCCGGCCACGCCTGGTCGTGGTCGACGAGGCGTGGCTGCTGATGCGCCAGCCCGCCGGCGCGGACTTCCTGTTCCGGATGGCGAAGTCNTCCCGCAAGTACTGGGCCGGGCTCACCGTCGCCACCCAAGACACGGCTGACGTGCTGGCCGCCGATCTCGGCAGGGCGATCGTCACGAACGCCGCCACCCAGATCCTGCTCCGCCAGGCACCGCAGGCCATCGACGAGATCACCACCGTGTTCGACCTGTCCCAAGGCGAACGGCAGTTCCTGCTGTCCGCCGACCGCGGACAGGGACTCCTCGCGGCGGGGGCACAGCGGGTCGCGTTCCAGGCCCTGGCGTCACCGGTCGAACACCGCCTCATCACGACGAATCCGGCCGAACTTGCCACCGAACCCGCCGACACCGACGACGGCTTCTTCGACCTCGCCGTACCCGCTGACCCGGATGACCTCGACGGCCAGATCTACCTCGACCTCGCCTGNCCCCTATCCCGCCACAGGGAGATCGCCATGCAGGTTCTCGCAGCAGCGACGTCTACACCGTTGCCGCCGATCATCATCACCTACCTGACCGACCCCGGGAGCGTCCTCCACCAGATCCTGACCCAGCTCCAGGCATGGGGACCCCTCGCCGGCCCACTGGCCATCCTCGACGCCATCGGTGTCGTCGTGCTCCGCCGCTGGCTACGGCGCCGCTACCAGCAGCGGCTGACCGCCGGCGCCNGGCTCGTCACCGTCCTTGCCCCGCCCGTCGTCGACCCGGCGGGCGCGAGTGCGCTGTGGTCAAACCTGCTCGGTCTGCTCCGCCCCGGCTGGCGACGCCTGGTCGGCCAGCCGCACCTGGTGTGGGAGTACCTATTCGACGCCGATGGGGTCCGCATCCAGATCTGGGTCCCCGGCGTCGTCCCCGCCGGGTTCGTAGAACGGGCGATCGAGGCGGCCTGGCCCGGGGCGCACACCCGGACCGTCCCCGCGCGAGCGCCGTTGCCCGTCGTGGCCCCACCCGGCCGGCGGCTGCTCGCCGCCGGCGGCGAACTGCGCCTGGCCCGGCCAGAAGCGCTACCGATCCGTACGGACCATGACGCCGACCCGGTCCGCACGCTGCTCGGCGCGCCCGGCGGCCTAGCCCCCACCCAGCGGGCGGCGGTGCAAATCCTGGCCCGGCCAGTCACCGGCCGCCGCGTCGCCCAAGCCCGCCGCGCCGCCCGCCGGGTCCGTTCCGGCGGCTCGACCACCCTGCTCGGTGGCCTGCTCGACCTGCTCACCCCCCACACGGGCCGCAGCCGGCGCACCCGTCGGACCCCCGCGCCAGCGAAGGTCGACCATCAGACCTCTCTCGCGCTGTCGGCGGAGGACCGCGCGATCGTCATGAAGGGCCGCGGCGCCCAGTTCGAGGTCCGCGTCCGCTACGCCGTCGTGGCCGTTCTCGACGACACCACCGACGAGGACACCGCCGTGCGGGTCGGCGGGCAGCTACGCGGCCGGGCCNACGCCATCGCCAGCGCCTACGCGGCCTACGGTGAACACAACTACTACAAGCGAGCCCGGCTCCGCCGCCCACTGCCTGTCCTTGCCGCCCGCTACCTCGGCCACGGCGACCTGCTGTCCGTCGCCGAGGTCGGTGCACTGGCCCACCTGCCGATCGATGAGGNGACCCCGGGTCTGCAACGCGCTGGTGCCAAAGCGGTCGCCCCGCCGCCCGGCGTCGCCACTGACGGGTCGAACGTCCGCCCNCTCGGCCGTTCCGACGGCGGACAGGCCCNCCCGGTCGGCCTGCGGGTTCCTGACGCCCGCCACCACCTGCACATCCTCGGCGCCACCGGCTCGGGTAAGTCCGAGCTGCTNGCCCGGATGACGTTGGACGACGTCGCCGCGGGCCGGGGCGTGGTGAACGTCGACCCGAAGGGCGACCAGATCATCGACATCCTCGCCCGCTACCCCCTCGACGCCCTCGACCGCCTCGTCCTGTTCGACGCGGAATCGTCGGGCCGGCCACCGTGCCTCAACCCGCTGGACCAGCCCGACCGGGCCCGCGCGGTCGACAACCTGGTGTCGATCTTCAGTCGGGTCTACAGCGACAACTGGGGGCCACGCACGGAGGACATCTTCCGCGCCGGGCTTCTTACCCTCGCCGCTCAGCCCGAGGTCCCCGTCCTGACCCAGCTGCCCCGGCTCCTAGCCGATGGCGCCTACCGGGAGCGCTTGGTCGGCGAGATCAGAAAAGGCGACGGCAACGAGATCCTGGCCGGCTTCTGGCAGTGGTACGAGGCGCTGTCCGAGCCGGCACGGGCGCACGCCGTCGCCCCGTTGATGAACAAGCTGCGCGGGTTCCTGCTGCGCCCGTTCGTGCGGGCCGCGATCGCCGCCGGCCCCAGCACGGTCGACATGGACGCCGTGCTCAACGACGGCGGGGTGTGCCTGGTCCGCATCGCCCAAGACGCCCTCGGGGTCGAGACCGNCGCGCTGATGGGCTCGATCGTCGTCTCCGCGGTCTGGCAGGCCACCACCCGGCGCGCCCGGATGCCCCAGGGGAAACGGCCTGACGCCAGCCTGTACCTGGACGAGGCCCACCATTTCCTCACGCTTCCGTACGCGCTGGAGGACATGCTCGCCGCCGCCCGCGGCTACCGACTGTCGATCTCCATGGCGCATCAGAACCTCGCCCAGCTNCCGCGGCACCTGGAAGAGAGCATCGCCGCGAACGCCCGCAGCAAGATCTACTTCACGATGTCGCCGGCCGACGCGAAACGGCTCGTCCGCCACGTCGAACCTCGCCTGTCCGAGCACGACCTGGCCAACCTCGGGGTCTTCCACGCCGCCGCCCGCCTCGTCGTCACCGGCGAAGAGGCACCGGCCTTCACCCTGCGCACCGAGAAGCTGCCCGCCCCGATACCCGGCCGCGCCGCGCAGATCCGCCGCGAGCTGCGCCGCCGGACGCCCACCCCCGCGCCGACACCGCCGGACCCGGCGGCCCCGCAGCCGCAGGCCGACCCCCGCCGATCCGCCAGCTGACCACATCGGAGCTCTCATGGTCGCCTACCCACAGCCACAGCGTGCCCTGCGCATCCCACCCAGAGCCCCCGGCCGAGTCGTCGCCGACGCCGCACTTGTCACGTTCCTCGCCCNCCACCTCTCCCTCCGCGACCGGTGGATCGCCCGGCTGGCCCACGAACACCGGGTGTTGACCACCCACCAGATCGTCGAGGCCGGCTGGTCCAGCCGACGGNCCGCGAACCGCCGGCTGCTGGAGCTCTACCGGTGGCGGGTCCTCGACCGCTTCCAGCCCCTGGTTCCCGTCGGGCAGGGACTACCCCCAGCGCACTACGTCTGTGACATCGCCGGCGCCAGCGTGCTCGCCGCCGAGGACGGCATCGAGCTGAAGGAGACCGGCTACCGCCACACCCGTGCGATGGCCATCGCGCACTCCCTGCATCTGGCACACACCGTCGCCGTCAACGGCTTCTTCACCGCCCTGATCGCCCACACCCGCCGCCCCACCCCACCCGGCACGCTCACCGCCTGGTGGTCGGAGACCCGGTGCCTGCGCGCGTTCGGGGACCTCGTCCGCCCCGACGCCTACGGCCGCTGGACGTCGCCCCGAGGTGAGATCGAATGGTTCCTCGAACTCGACTGGGGCACCGAANCCCAGCTCAACCGCNTCGCTCTGAAGATCAGCGACTACGGCCGGCTCGCGGCGGCGACGAGGATCAGCACACCGGTCCTGTTCTGGTTCCCCACCGCCCAGCGTGAGACCAACGCCCGCCGCGCACTCGCCGCAGCGCTGACCGGGCTCGACCAGCCCGACATGGTCCCAGTCGCCACCNCCGCCGCCNCCCTCGCACCCGCCGAGGCCCAGCTCGATCCCACCCTTCCCCGCTGGCTGCCCCTGACCGCCACCCCCGGCGGCCGGCTCCCCCTCGACCAGCTGACCCGCGCCTGGCCCCGGCTACGACCCCCCGACCCGGTCGACGGCCGACCCGGCGACACCCCGACCGGGCCGGGCCTGCGCCCACCCGCGCCGATGCCGCCCGAGCAGTACCGGGGGTGAGCGGCCACGACCAAATACCTCGCCGCCGCCGTCGCCGCGGTGGTCCTGCTCATCGTGCTCATGGGCGCCGCCGCCGCCCAACTGGCAGAACGGGTCCTGTGCGCGCCGGTCGTCGGCTGGTTCCTCGGCTGCGGCAGCGGCGGCAGTCCCAGCCAGACCGCGCTTGACGACGTCCCCGCCGACTACCTGACCCTCTACATGCAGGCCGCCGCGACCTGCCCCGGCCTGTCCTGGACGACGCTCGCGGCCATCGGCAAAGTCGAATCAGATCATGGTCGCAGCCGGCTGCCGGGCGTGGCCAGCGGCACCAACAGCGCCGGGGCCGGCGGTCCCATGCAGTTNCTCGCACCGACGTTCGCCGACATCGTCGCCCACCACCAGCTACCAGCAGGCGGCGCCAACCCGCCATCGCTTTACAACCCGTCCGACGCCGTCTACGCAGCTGCGGCCTACCTGTGCGACAACCGCGTCGGGACAGACCTGACCGGCGCCCTGTGGCACTACAACCATTCCGGCGCCTACATCGCCCAAGTCGTCACCCAGGCCACCCAGTACGGCTCGACTGACGGCTTCGGGGCCGACACTGCCCCGTCCGACGCCGGCTACGCCGCCGTCCTCTACGCCCAAGGGCAGCTCGGCATCNCCTACCTGTGGGGCGGTGACGGGCCGNCCGAGGGCGGTTTTGACTGCTCCGGGCTCACCAGGGCCNCCTACCTGGCCGCCGGGATCGACCTGCCCCNCACCGCGCAGACCCAGTATGAGGCCGGACCCGTGGCCCCACCCGGGGACCCACTCCAGATCGGCGATCTCGTCTTCTACGGCACCGCCACCAACATCCACCATGTCGCGATCTACATCGGAAAAGGGCAGATGATCACAGCTCCGGGACGTGGGAAAGTGGTAAAAATCGCCCCGTATAGGTGGCAAGGGGACGACTATTTCGGGGCAACAAGGCCGGTCAACTAGGATTTATTAGGTCTGGGACTTAACCCGCATCTGAACCATGTAGTATTGGGCGGCTAGAGTAGTTGATCTCCAGTGTCGGCGTTACCTGTAGTTTCGCCTCATTCGGGACCGCCAAACTCGGCGGCATAGTACGCGAACGCTTCGTCGTCGAATTCAGCTGGCGCCAGGTTTGGACTGGGTGTCGATTCNAATTTCTCAGTCTTTTCNCTTTGGGCAATAATTTGGGTGACATATGCCATGGAGTCTTTAACAAAGGAGTGGTCGGCGACGGCTACCGCCGACTCGGTGTGCAGGCGTTCGGCTTCCCTAGTCCAATTGGCGCTACCTATCCACACCAAATCCGGGCGGAAGGTGACCCCTGTGAAGAACTCGTCGTCCTCATAGATGCCNCCAAGCACGAGGACCTTGGAGTGCAGCAACGGTAGTGATTCACCGGTAGGGGTGTGGCCATAAACTCGAAGCGGTCCCAGGGAGCTGCCCATCGCATCCCCAGGGCCAACGACGCGGGGGCGACCGCCGAGCTGTTTAGGCTTGAGGCCGCGGAGCGCAGGAAACCATTCCGTCGACACTGGCCTGCCGCTGTGATGTAACGCCTGCGCTGCGGGAGAGGGACTGGATCGGGGTTTGTTGATGACTATGCAGCACGGCATGGCCGCGAGTCGCCTGGCGATTCCTATATGGTTGAACCACGGAACACAGCCGATCGCGGCTGGTCGGAACCAGCCCTCCGGCCTCGCCAGGTGGNGGTCCAGTAGTTCGCACATCCCGGCGACGANCCCCTCCTCTCCGCCTCCGAACCAATGCCAGCGCTGTTCGGACCGCTCGCGACCGTGAACACCCAGGTCCCACCTCTTTAGTGCTTCGGCAGATGCACGCTTCTGCCGTTCGAGTATCGAAGGCGAGCTTTCCTCATCCTGCTGTTCTACATAACGGTCTCCCTGCTTCATCCGCTTGCCTCCTCGTACCTCNCACCATTCCCGGAATCCTAGTTTATCTACTTGATTCTCTCCAAGAGACGCGCGGCGAGGCCCTCGACAAGCCGGCACCGGGTGATGTCTGTGACGCGACCCGTGGGGTTAAGGATCGCACGCGTGGCGGTGGGCGGAACCATGCCCACGATCACGAGACTGCAACTGGCCGTGCCCGCCGNGGCGTGGACGGCTACTGGCGCCATGTCATCGACCCGGTCGGGTCAGCGTGACCTTGCGGACAGCTTCATCAGTGGTCGATCGGCCTCCTGCGATCAAGAAGAGCGCCATGATCGACGAATACCGCAGAACAGCAGTCCGCCAGTCAAAATGAGCTTTATCCGCCAGCGTATCCGCGGCGCACGCTCAAGCTCTGGACGACTGCACCTGTCCGGCCGGCAGGGGATGTTGCGATCCTCGCCGGGCGCCGTGGTTACCCCCACGGGCGTGGGGAGTTTTTTTAATAGACCGTCCGTCTCGAACTGTGATCATCGCTGTTAGTAGCGTCGCNCAGAGCAGACTTGTGATCTGGAATTGTGTCGGCATCGAGCCGAACCCTGCCATGCCAGCAGTCAGCGCTGCCAGCGCGGCGAGCAGGGCGCGAACCACAATGCGATACATCCCCTCGACACAGGCCAGTCACTGACAGTCAGAGTACTCCTCCGCCCGTGGGCATTGCAGCGANCCTGCGGACTCGTCGGATAGGGGCCTACCCAGTCGGCGGCTCGTCCTGACCCTTCAGGCCGCGTCGTTGCGGAAGACTTGGCGGTCGTGCCAGGCGATGTGCTCGGCGTCGATAAGGGGTTCGCCGGAGCGGGGCGAGGCGAGGGGGCGTCCAGCGAGGTCGTAGACCGCCCGTCCGGCTGGTGCCTGCGCGAGGTAGATCTCGGACACTTTGAGCCGGCGGTCGGGGGTGAGGCCGAGGACGCCGAGGTCGAGCAGTGTGTGGTGCAGCGANCACAGTGCCAGACCGTTGGTGACGTCGTCGGGCCCGTGTTGACTGTGCCAGCGAACATGTGCGGCCTCGATNCCGACGGGGACCGTTCCGATCCGGCCGTCGAAGCCGCAGGCGGCGCAGGAGTGGGCGTAGACCCGCAGCACCCGTTCGGTGAACGCGGCGCTGCGTCGGCGTCGGCTCACCACCGCCAGCCGGGAGTCCTCGGATGGCGTGGCGACGTTGAGGCCGACGGTGTCGCAGATGACTGGTGCCAGGGCGGAGGTGAAGTGGCGGTCGAGCAGCATCCTGGTCGCAGCGGCAAGCACCGCCGGATCGGCGAGTAGCCGCTCGACATGCTCGTGTAGCCGGCCGGTCGCATGGAGATCAATCAGCAGCCGACGTCGCTCCGGCGTCTCGGTGCCGAGCGGGCCACCGGTCGCGTTGCGGAGATCCCACAGTTCGCGTTCCAGATGCACGAACGGCATCGCTGCCCGCTGCCGCGCCGCCGCGCGTCGCACCGGTGGACCGAATTGGTTGATCAGGCGGCTGACCGGCTCCTCGGCGTCGGCATAGCTCGCGACGCTGCTTCCCGTCGTGGCGAACCGGCCAAACAGCCACAACAGCAGCAGCGGCTTGTGAGGCACTCGGACCGCACCCACCTGGGCCCGACGCAACCGCCCCAGACGATCAAGTAACTCGACGCTGTCCATCACCGCAATTCAACATCACCCGTGCGACGGCAGCACGNGGCCCGGCGCCTGGTCCCCGGCGNCAGCCCCGATACCCTGGCCACATGCACTCAAGATCGCCGACCTGCGAGGAATACGACGGGGTTCGGATAACAGCACCCTGCCAGTTAACTGAGATCTATTCGAACAATCACCTGTGAGGCGATGACCCGCTTTCATGACGGGAGACTGTGCCGATCTCGGGGCTGTCTCGCCATCAAAAGGATTAGCGGGCGGGCTCGCCAACGTGGATGTAGAAGGTTCGCGGCTCCGCGAGGTCCTCAAACGACAGCCCGAGCCGCTCCCACATCTGGATGATTGCCTCCTCGCCTTCGCGAAGCAGCGCATGTTCCTGCTCCCGGAACTCCGACAGCGTAGGGAGCGGATTCTGTCGTCCCGCACCCAAAATTGCTCCCCACGCTGGCCCAAGGTACAGACAAGTCCCTCGATGGCCGGCAAACTCGGCCTCCAGTGGGCCCGTGCGATCAGTCCCAACCGCCTGGGCCTCGACATGGGCAAGAAGAGTCATAGCTTGGTCCGTCTGGCTGACCAGAGTCGACCACATGCGCTCCAAGTCAATTCGGCGAGTGCGAAANGACTGGACAAGATCTGGCCATCCAGGATAGACGACATCGTCGAGGACCTCTCCGACGCTCAGTCGCTGCCCATCTCCGATCACGTCCACAATTGTCATGGGGCGCGGCGCGCCGTCCTGCGGTGTGGCTGTAAACATCTGGCCGAGCACCATACCAGCCACAAGGTCGGCCCGCAGCTCGTCGAATGCGCAGCGACTGATCGAGCGGGCGTACTCGCTAGGCGTATGCGAGGGAAAATTTACTCCCTCCATCGCTCCGCTAGCCCACCTCAGTCGTTCAAGGAGGGGATGCACCAACTCATGGGCGATCAAGGTGGTTGAATAAGCCCATTCTTGCGGATCGAGGAATTCTCCCAACTGCATGCCGTCGATGACGATGTGGAACCGTGAGCGATCGCTGGTCATCGGAATGGTCTTGGCGACGGCTAGACCGCCACCGACGCGGTCGACCGTATATGGGTGACCGTCGCCCCCGCCAAAGGCATCCGACTCTGCCCAAGTCCGCTCGACCTCCGCCCGGAAATCGTCAGCCACCGCTGCCGTCACGGCGACAGCGGGAACATCCAGACGCTCGGCGAGCGCAGCTAGAAAGTGGCTACAGATCTTGAATGGTCGGGGTCTGGTTACGGGGGTTCCGGGTCGAGGGTCAGGTCGGTCTGGCCGAGGAAGCCGGTGATGAGGTCGGGCCTGTACTGGATGCGTTTGAGCAGGGTCTTGATCGTGGTGGTGAGCTGGTCGGCGGTGACGCGGAGGTGGTTGCCCAGGTCTCGTTTGACGTGGGCCCACACGCCTTCGACGGGGTTGAGGTCGGGGGCGTAGGCAGGCAGGGGCACCACGGTGAGCCAGCGGGTGTGGNGGGTGAGGAACACGCGCATGGCGGCGCTGTGGTGGGTGTTGAGGTTGTCCCAGCACAGGATGATCGGGGCGTTCAGCTGGTGGTGCGCGGCGGCGATCAGGGTGGCGTAGTCGTCTTCGGAGAAGCTGCGACGTTCACCCTTACGGCCGTGGTGGGTCAGGACCCGGTAGAACAATCGGGGCCGCTGGCCGGGCCGGTAGCAGACCAGGGCGGCCATCGAGACCCGCCCCGAGNCCTTCCCCGACACCCGCACGGTCGGGGTGTGTCCCCGCGGTGCCCAGGTCCGGGCCTTCGGGGGTCGCAGGCTCTGCCCGGCTTCGTCCTCGAAGACGATCCACGCGCCGGTCGTCGCCGCTAGCCTCGTACCTTCGCCCAGGTCTCGGCCCGCCACGCGGAGATCTTCTGGTCGTCGCGTTCGGTGGCGCGACGGGCGGGGGCCTGGGGGCTGTATCCCAGGCGGTGCAGCAGATACGACGTACCGCGCAGGGTGTAGCGGGTGTGGAACAGCCGGCCGATCACAGTGGTGACCCGGGCCAGGGTCCAGCGCTGGTCGGGCCAGCCGTGCGCGNCTGGACCGCGGTCCAGTTCCACCCGTAGCCGGTCAAGCTGTCGGTCCGACAGCCGGCACGACGCCCCACTCGGCCCGCGTGAGGCCAGTGCCGCCATGCCACCGGCCTGCCAGCGCCGTTTCCACTGGTAGGCCGACTTCGTGCTCACCCGCAGCCGCCCGGCCACCTCCACCGGGTCGACCCCGGCGGNGAACAGGTCCGCCGCCTGCACCCGGACCGCTTCCCGACGAGCACGACCCTGCGCGGTAAGCCCGCCACCATCCGCATACCTCATGCCAGCGGTAAGGCCCCAACACGGTCAGGTCATACCCGGACAGACCGGATGTGATCAAACAGNCCCCGACCATTCAAAATCTGTACGTAGACAGCCCCGCCTGTTCGCCCACTGGGCATGGGTCACCAGTTTCTGACGGACTGGATGGGAAGAGCGGAGTGACAGGAGACCGTCACGCTCCGTTCTGTGGGGNCCTGGGGGTGAGATCCCCCCGGGCTACCCGGCCCTCCTGACCGACCCCCGCGGCCAACGCGCCCGCCCACAGTCGGAACGTGAGACCAGGAAGGCGACCCCGACCTCGCATCACGAGCCGAAGGGCCTTACAGCGACGGCAAGCACGGCTCGGGCGGGTGGATCCGGGGCTGCTGGCCGCGTGCGTCGCGCGTTGGTGCGCGCGGCTCGACCGCATCGGCTACGCCGCGAGACCAGACCGCCGCACCGTCCAACGGGACGCGGCGGCCGGCAAGGAGGGGAGTGCGTCCCAGCCCTTTCCTTCAACCCGAAAGACGGGGATAAGACCGTGGCCCTTCCGCCTCCCACCGTCCCGCTGCCGTGTCCTCTCCTCCGACCGGCCTGGGCCGACCGCTCCGTGGTGACCGACGAACGGCCCGTGCACAACCTGACGGATCTCGCGCATGCGCTCGGCGAGAACGTGCTCGGCTGGACCNACCTCCTGCTGACTCTCATCGACCGCAGTGACGCACCACGCCTCGCGCTCCTCGCGCAAGTCTTCCCCTGGCACGTCCACGCCTACCAGTGGTGGCGCGGCACCTACCCGTCTCCGACCGTCGGCGCGCTGCGCGCGGAGATGGCCCGCGCGGAACAGTCCCGACCCGACTCAACCGACCCGGCCGGCGACACCGACCGGATCATCACCATCAGCGCGGCGGCGCCAGCCGACCGAGCGGACGCCATACTCGACATGCTTACCTGCGCGGCAGAACGCCTCGGCATCGACGTCATCGGCGCCATCGACAGCCCCGAGGACTGACGGTGACGAAGAGAGAAGCCGCCGCGCGCCGGCCAATCCGACCGCCGCCGGAATGAATCAGCCGAATCGGGGGGTGCAATGGACGATGCTTTCGCGGCATTAACTAATCGAAATTTTCGGCTGTATTTCGTGGCGAAGTGCATCTCGCATGTGGGTACCTGGATGCAGCGAATCGCGCAGGACTATCTGGTGCTGCATCTGGGGGGTGGGGGCACTGCGCTGGGCGTCACCGTGGCCGTGCAGTTCGCGCCGACGGCGTTGGCCGGAGTCCACGCCGGCGTGTCGGTGGATCGACTGGCAGACCGGCGCCGGGCGATGGATTCGGAAAGATCTGATCAGATCTTCCCTGGCCTCGGTCGGGACCCTTGCGAGCACTCGTCGGATCTCTTCTCGGCGCCGACGGGTCACGTCCGTGACCAGCTGGCGTCCAGTCGGGGAGAGCGTCAATCGCACGGATCTGCGATCGTCGCGGGGGCGGGCTCGGCGGATCAGTCCTTTGGCATCGAGCCGGTCGCACATCCGCGTCGCCGTGGAGGGGAGCATCGCCAAGGACTCCACCAGATCGACCATCCTTTGCGGTCCCNGGGACGCGAGAACGACGAGGAGCCGGTACTGCGGAAGTGTGACATCCTCACCGACCTCGGCGAGTGATCGGGCCGCGACGGCGACCAGTGCGNGGGAGGCACTCAGTACAGCGTCGACGACCTCGTCCTCGACGCCGACCTCATTCTGGGCAGCGGATGGGGACCACCCGGCCGACTCCTGCGCAGCCATGACCTCTTCCTCGACGCGTTCTCTACCAGGCCCCGTAGTGCGGCCGAAGGTTAACGTCATGGGCCCTGGCGGGGCGGCCCGCGCGGGTCCGGGTCAGCTCCAGCCTAGGGCGCTGGNGTCGCGGCTGGAGTCGACGCCCGGTTCGCCGCCCGCCCGCGCGAAGGCGCGTAGTGCCGCGACCAGGCTGCCGCGCAGGTGGGGGTCCATCCTCTCGACGATTGCCGCGATCTCGGATCGGCGGCGGCGGGTCACGTCGTCGACGAGCTGCTGGCCGGTCGCCGTGAGCTGAACGATGACCTCTCTTCGGTTCTCCGGGTTGCCGAGGCGGTCGATCAGGTCGGCGGCGACGAGGCGGTCGGCCATGCGGGNGGCGGTGGAGGGATGGACGGCGAGGAGGTCTGCGAGTTCACCGGCGCGCAGCGCGCCGCGGCTCGCGAGAACTACGAGCATCCGGAACTGGGGCAGGGTGACGTCTTCTCCAACGGCCGTCAGCGAACGGGCAGAGACCGCCACCAGCAGGCGGGACGCCGTGAGGACGGCGTCGGTGACCTCGTCCACTCCCCCGTCCGGGCTGCCGGACGGGGGAGTGGAGGCATCCGGTGTCCCGGTCATGCCACCGTTTTACCGTGCGCCGCGACCAGTGTGTCGACCAGGACACCACAATGTCGATCGTCGACGGCAACTCTTGTATCATGCAAATGTGTGTGGGTTGACGCGATGAGCGAGGTCANGGGTGGCTTCCAGGCTTGGATCGAGCGTGCGGCCAGATCGGGTCCGCATTCGGCTCCGGGCTCGGACAGCTCGCTCGGGTCGGGACCGAGCGGCTGCCCGTCCTCGTCGCCTGTGGGGTCGCGGGCGGGATCGCCGCGGCCATCGACGCGCCGCTTGCCGGAGTGGTGTTCGCCCGTGAGCTGATCCCGGCGTCCTTCACGGCGGAGGCGTTCGGAGTCGTGGTCCTGTGCTGCGTGTGCGCCAGCCTCGCCGGGCGGGCCCTGCCGATCAAGATCGTCGCTACCAGTCCGACCATCGGTATCGGCGGGTCTGGCGGGGTCTTTGCACCCTCCCGTTTCGTCGGCGCGATCACCGGGGCGACGTCCGGTGTGTGCGCCCAGCCGTCTCGCGTCTGGTCGTGCCGGTCGGGGCCGAGGCGCTGATCGGCAGGGAGGAGTCCGCCCTGTCGCGTATCCNCTGCCGGCGGTCATCGGCGCGTCCGAGGCCGGCAGAGACCTGACATCGGGAGAGACGTGAGCCACGATCACCAGCAGGCACGGCGCCGGCGGCTACTGCTCATCGATGAAGACACGATTGACGCCGCACTGTTACGAGAGGCGCTGCGTGACCGTGGGCGGGACTGGGATCTTCACGTGTGCCCGGACAGCAAGCGCGCCTTCGACTTCCTGCGGGGCCTTGCGATACCGCCGGATGCCATCCTTCTGGATCTTCACGCGCCGGGTGCGGACGGTGGGGGCCTCGTGGCTTGGGCTCAGGCGGTGCTCGACGTGCGAGGGATCCCCACGATCGTCCTGACGGCGCCCGGCATGGTGGAGGTGCCCCATGGCCCGCCGGATTCCATGATTGTCTTCGTCGCGAAACCCGACGATTTCGACGNCTTCCTGGAACTGGTCCGCAAAATCGAAGATCTCTGCCTCACTCCCGAGTCGTCGGATGGACCACGCGTCCCGGCCGAACCCGGTCGGGAGAAGCGATGTGACGGCCGGGGTCATGGCTGAAGTTCTCCGGGGGCCGCTGTCTGGAGCGGCGATGCGGCTCAGGGGAACCGGCGCACCTGGGGCGTGAGCATGCGGGGCCGACGGCGGGCCCGAGGCGACGTGTGGCGCCGCCCGATCGACGGCCCGACACCTCCGCGCCGGCCAATACTTGCACTATACAATAGTTGCCATGAATGCATGTAGCCGTGCGAGAGATCAAATTCTGCCCTTGGGGGGCATGGTGGACGTGGGTGGCGGATCCGGTGCGGCGAGGACCAGGAAGGGTCGTCGTCCGCGGATGGACCGTCCGATCCGGCGTCTCCCGGCGGGGTCATGACAGGGGATGCCCAGCACACCACTGATCCGGCTGCGTCGGCCAAGCACGTGGAGCCATCCGAGCCCGGGACGCTGAGCCGCCGGGCCGAGCCGAGTGATGCCGGCCGGCGCCCTGGCCGTGCCGGCCCGCTGCTCAGCGGTGCCGCGCTGCCGGTAACGGCCGGCACGGTGGCGCTGGTGGCGCTCGTCGTGCCGGTGACGGTCCTCTGGATGACCCGCCGCAGGCCGGGCACGCCTGTGTTGCCGGTCTCCTGGTGTCGCTGGGGCCAGAGCGANGCGCTGCCTCCCTTCGGCCCGGGCCGTCTGCTCGACGCCTGGCAGCTCGACGCGGTCGCACTGGCCTACCTGCTGCCCTTCACCGTGCTGTATCTGTGGGGAGTCGCCCGGGTCCGCGCGCGGCACCCGGCCCGGCCCTGGCCGTGGCCTCGCACCGGGGCGTTCCTGGCCAGCACCGGGGTCGTCGTCCTGGCCACCAGCAGTGCCGTCGGCGTCTACGACGAGACGCTGTTCAGCATGCACATGGCTCAGCACCTGATGCTGATCATGGTGGCTCCGCCGCTGTTCGTCGCCAGCCGGCCACTCACCCTCCTGCTACACAGCACCGGTAACCCGCTACACGGCCGAGTCCGCACAGCGGTTCGCTCCCGGCCGGTCGGCGTCCTGCTCTCCCCGCCGGCTGCGTTCACCTNCTACACGATCATCATCGTGGGAACCCACCTCACCGGGTTCATGGGCGCGGTGATGACCCGGCCCTGGCTCGGCCAGCTCGAGCACCTGCTCTATCTCGCCGCCGGCTACCAGTTCTTCGTGCTGCTGTTCGGGGACGAGNCGATCCGGTGGCGGTTGTCCATGCCCGGCCGGCTCGCGCTGCTCGTGCTGTCGATGGGGGTTGACACCTTCGTCGGGCTGGTTTTGCTNCAGGCCCGGACGCCGATCGCGATGGCCCCGCATACCTGGGGCAGCAGCCCCCTGCTGGACACCCAGACCGGCGGCGGCGTCATGTGGGTCGCCGGCGACGGAATCATGGCGTTGATGATCGTTCTGGTGTTCCGGGCATGGACCCGCAAACCCGAGGTGGTGCGCCGGGCCCGCACCGGCTGGACGGAACGGGCCCNCACGGCCACCTTCGCCGTCCACACCGGCCACGAACCCGCCCGTACCTCCCCGCTTGCCGCGGGTCCGGGTGCCCGGCCACGGCAGGTCGACATCGACGACGACGAGGCGAGCTGGNAGGCGTACAACGACTGGCTCGCCAGCCTCGACACCCACAGCTGAGCGAAACCGGTCTCGTACGACCTCGTCGACGGCGGACCCGGAAACATCAGGCGGGGTCNTCCCGCCCGGCCGACCGTGGATCGGGGTCGTCGGGGCGGGATCATCCGGCGCACGCGCCAGGTCACCGTTCTCCCGTGCGCAGCAAGCCATGGTCCACTCCGCGCGAGGCAAGCACGCTCACAGCAACTTTTGTACTATGCAAATATGTGACGGGGCTACGCGGGCCCGCCCCGCACGTGATCGGCTGGCCCCGTCGATCCTCGGCCGCACCCTCGAGGGAGGCAACGCGATGGCATTGCAGGNAACGGTCGAGGCGGCCCGTTTCCGATTCACGTGCCGGCGCTGCCAGGCGTGGTGGTGCCGGGAGTACCAGGTGCGGCGATGGCAGGACCTCGACGGCACCCAGTTCGAGTTCTACGAGCAGTACGGGATACCGATGCCCGCGCCGACAAGCGGGATTGCGTGCCCGGCCTGCGGCGGCCCGCGGGTCACCGCCGACACCCGGGTCGGCGTCGTCCCACCGTCGGCACCGCCGCCCCCAGCGAGAGCGCGTCCCGTGCACCGTCGCCAGCGTCTGCCGCTGGTCCGCTGGTTCCCCTGACAGGACCACCCCTACTGACAGGACCACTCCTACGACCTTTGGACGACGTACACATGTGGCAACGCTCCAGATCGGCCGTGGCCCGGTGGGCGGTAGCCGTGGACCTCGGTTCGCAACGGGCGGGAGCCGGCCTGGCCGGCCTGGCGGTGGTCATCGGTGCCGGGGTCGGGCTCGGCGCGGTGGCCTTCCGCTGGTTGATCAAAATCTTCACCGAGGTGTTCTGCGGCCGGGCCGACTGCTCGGTCGGCGGCCGTCTACCCAACCCGCACGTCCCCGGCCTGGGCTACTGGTTCCTGCTGCTGGTACCCGTCCTCGGCGGATGCGTCTACGGCCCGCTGATCCACCGGTTCGCCCGCGAGGCCCGNGGCCACGGCGTACCCGAAGTGATGTACGCCGTCGCCGAACGCGACGGCCGCATCGCACCCCGCGTCTCCGCCGTCAAATCCCTGGCCTCCGCGCTCTGCATCGGCACCGGCGGCTCCGTCGGCCGAGAAGGCCCCATCGTGCAGATCGGCGCCGCCCTCGGCTCCACCCTCGGCCAGCTCGTCCGGGTCGCCCACCATCGACTGCCGATCCTCGTCGCCTGCGGCGCCGCCGGTGGCATCGCCGCCACCTTCAACGCCCCCATCGCCGGAGTCCTCTTCGCCCTCGAAGTCATCCTGCGGTCGTTCACCGCCGAGGCGTTCGGCGTCGTCGTCCTGTCGTCCGTCACCGCCAGCATCATCGGACGCGCCGCCTTCGGCACCGCCCCGTTCCTCACCCTGCCCGCCTTCGAACTCCGACACGGCGGCGAATACCTGCTGTTCCTACTGCTCGGAGCGCTCGCCGGCCTGGTCGGTGTGCTGTTCACCCGCCTGCTCTACCTCATCGAGGACTTCTGCGACTGGGCCTGGCGCTGGCCCGAATGGCTCCGCCCCGCCGTAGGCGGCCTGCTCCTCGGCGCCGTCCTGCTCGCCCTGCCCCAGATGTACGGCGTCGGCTACCCCGTCCTCGAACGCACCGTCCACGGCGGGTACGCCCTGTGGTTCCTGCTCATCCTCATCGGCGGCAAGATCATCGCGACCAGTCTGACGATCGGCATCGGCGGCTCCGGCGGCGTCTTCGCCCCCTCCCTGTTCATCGGCGCCGCGACCGGCGCCGCCTTCGGCACGCTCGCCCACGACGTCGCCCCCGGGCTCGTCGCCCCCGTCGGCGCCTACGCCCTGGTCGGCATGGGTGCGGTCTTCGCCGGCGCCGCCCGTGCCCCCATCACCGCCGTCCTCATCCTCTTCGAGCTCACCGGCGAGTACACGATCATCCTTCCGCTGATGACCGCCGTCGTCATCGCCACCCTGATCAGCCGGCTACTCGGCCACGACACCGTCTACACCCTGAAACTGACCCGCCGCGGCATCGACCTCACCGCCTCCCACGAGACACGCCGCCTGCGCGCCATCCCCGCGACCCGGGCCATGCACCCCGCACCCCCGGCGATCTCGGCCTCCACCAGCCTCACCCAGGCCGCCGAGGCCCTCGCCCGATCCCCACATGCAGCTCTCCCCCTCACCGACGATCAGGACTGCTATCAGGGCGTCGTCACCGCGCACGCCGTCGCCACCGCCCTCGACAGCACCGTCTCCCACAGCGAGGNCGTCCCCGACCCAGCTCTGGGCACGATGCCGCGGACGGTCGGCGACCTCTCCGTCCGCCCGCCCAAGGTCAGCGCCGCCACCAGCCTCGCCGCCGCCCTGCACGCCCTCACCACCACCGACTCCCACTGCCTCCCCGTCCTCGACGNCAGCGGTGAAAAGGCCATCGGATGGATCACCCACCAGTCGATACTCGCCGCCATCTATCCGCCCTCCCGCACCTCCGCCCTCACCACCGCATCACCCTCCCTCACCTCGCAACCTCCCGGCGAGAACCCGCGTCCGCTCCTTACGATCGCCTGACAAGGCACTGCGACGGGCCCCGAGCAGCGGCAGTCTGCCAGCGGCGCCGAGCCCGCGCGTCCCTCGTGGCCCTACCGGTGGCGGAACGGCAATGTGATCAGCGGCGGGGGCCACCCGCCGCGTGGGGTTCTGTCACCTGCATTCGATCCGGTCAGACAGGCTTGCCAGCAGCCGGGCTGTTTGGCGCGTGTCGGGATGCTCTTCGCCGAGCACTCGCCGCCAGCGCCTCAGCGTGTCCTCCGCAAGATCGCGAGCACGCTGCGGGTCGCCGAGGGCGGCCAGCCGGACGGCAAGGTTGAACGCGGAGGCCAGGGTATGGGGATGGTCCTCGCCGAGGACCCGCCGACGGCGGTCCAAAGTGTCCTTGTCCAACACCCGCGCGCCCGTCAGGTCGCCGACGGCGGNCAGCCGAACGGCAAGGTTGTTCGCGGACTGCAGGGCGTCGGGGTGGTCGCTGCCGAGAATCCGCCGACGCCGGTCCAGGATGTCCTCGGCCAGGTCCCGGGCGCCCCGCAGGTCACCGAGTTCCGCCAGCCGGATGGCGAGATTGGACGCGGTGGCCAGGGTGTTGGGGTGGTCGTCGCCGAGGATCCGCCGGCGCCGCAACCAGGTGTCCCTCTCCAGTTCCGACGCGCCCTGCGCGTCGCCGAGGGCGGCCAGCCGGATGGCAAGGTTTCCCGCCGACACCAGCGTGTGCCGATGGTCATCGCCGAGGATCCGCCGGCGCCGAAACCAGGCGTCCTCGTCCAACGTCCGGGCAGCTTGGTGGTCGCCGAGAGCGGCATGGACGGCGGCGAGGGTGGTAGCGGTTTCCAGGGTGTCGTGGTGATCGGGGCCGAGGTCGGCGAGATTCTGCTGATACAGCCGGCCGGCGATCTGACGGGCAGCGCGGTACTCCCCGCGGACGTACAGGTGCCAGCAGAACAGGTCGGCGGCGTGGCGTAGCCGGTGCGGGTCGTCGACGCCGATCAGCCCGGCCTGGGCGTGTAGCAGGTGGGGGCCGAGGGCTGCCCAGGCCGGCCAGGCCGCCGGGTCCTCGGCATCATCGGGGACGGCGGTGCCCAGCAGGCGGCCCAGCATGTCGCCCACGCGGGTGCGGCGGGTGGAGGTGAGCTGGCCGGCGACGACCGTCTGGACCAGACGGTGGACGACGAGGCCGTCCCCGATGCGGCGCGCCAGCGAGTAGTCCAGGAGGGCGGCGATCGTGTCGTCGAGGTCGACGCCGGGATCATCGCCCGCGACGATGCCGGACAGCGGCGGTTCGAGCAGGTCGGGCTGTCCGAGCAGGCCCATCGGGATGTGTTCCGGGGCAAGCAGGGCGCACAGCTCGAGCAGCTGCACCGCGGCCGGCGCCTCGGTCGTCAGCCGCTCCAGAGAGACCGACCAGCAGGTGTCGATCCGCCCGGCATACAACGGGTCGTCGCCCTTCCCGAGGAACGCCTGCCGCCGCCGGCGGAAACGGTCCAGGTAGTCGGCGGCAGGCAGCTGTGTGCGAGTGAGATAGCCCGCCGCCTGTGCCAGCGCCAANGGCAGATCACCCAACTCCGCTGCCAGCCCGTCCGCTACCGCAACGTCCAGTGAGGGTAGCCGCCGGGTCAGCAGGGCAGTCGACTCGGCCCGGGGGAGCAGGTCCACCTCGACGGTCGCGGCCAGGGCGTCCCAGGCCGGATTACGAGAGGTGATCAGGATGTGCCCGAGGCCGGCTGGAAACCAGGAACGCAGCGCGGCAGGTTCTTCGGCGTTGTCGAAGACAAGCAGCCATCTCTGTTGCCGGCCCAACGCGGCCAGCACCCCGNCCGCGACGTCGGGTAGCGGCCCGTCCGACGGCAGGTTCAACGGTCCGGCCAGGGCAGCGAACTTCTCGGCCAGCAGCGCGGTCCGTTCCGCGTCGACCCACCACACCAGCCGGTAGTCGCCGGCATGTCGGTGGGCGTACTCGACGGCCAGCTGGGTCTTGCCCACCCCGCCCATGCCGTGCAGCGCGGTCACCGCCACCGGTCCCGCAGCCAGTTCCCGGCGGATCNGATCAAGGTGGGCCTCTCGGCCGGTGAAATGACGGTTACGTCCCGGCACCTTCCAANCCTCGGGCGTCTGCCCCGGGAACACCGCCCCCGCCCCGCTCCGCGGCCCGGCCACGGTACCGCCGGGGAAGCCGTCAGACCTGCGGGTCGGGCGGGCCAGACCGACCGCCTCCACCAGCCGGCGCCGGGCGGTCGCCTCGTCAACGCCGTGCAGGTCCCGGTAGCCGATCGTGGACAGCACGCTCGGGATCGGGCAGTCGGTGACGCGTAACGGGATGATTTTGTGCCCGGCCAGGGCTCCGGTCCACTCCTGGGTGCACCAGTGCGAGGTGAAGTACGCCTCCGAGCAGAGCGCGACCGTCCGGCCCGCGGCGTCCATCTGAACACTGATCCAGGTCACGAAGTTCTCCCCCGCGGGGGAGTCCCACACCTGCACCGTCACCGATCGGCCCTCGGCCTCCAGNACCTCCGCCGCCCACGTCGCCCACGCCTCATCCGCGCCTGTGTACGAGATGAAGAAGTCCACCGCTGCCGGTGGACCGCTTGTGCCGTCCGATGCCGGGGCCGCCGTTCCCATAGCCGTACAGCCTGCCAGAGTCGCGAACCGTTACGGTCAACGTACGTTGGACACTCCCGCTTCCGACGACCGTCGCCCGAGCTCCGATCGGCGGGCCCACGGGTCAGCGAGCGCCGAACAGCTCCAGGTAGCGCTTCGAAGATTTCGGGTTCAGGTCCGGCCGGTAGAGCGATGACCGGACGTTCGCCGGCTCGGAGTTGTTGTAGTAGGCCTCGTAGNCCAGATGCGCGGCATTCGCCACGAACGTCTCGTGCATCTTGCTGATGTAGAAGGGGTTGTCCTTCCCGCCGCCGTTCGACCAGGCCACCCCCCACTCCGGGACGGCGAACTTCTTGCCGTGAGCACGGGCGAACTGGATCACCGTGCACAGTCCGGACCGCTGGTGGCACTGCCGGTCCCAGCTCTCCTCGTCGGTCGACGGGGGATAGAAGTCGTAGGAGTCGATGCTGACGACGTCGACGTACTGGTCGCCGGGATAGGCATCCCACACGTCCTGCCCGCTGCCGGGCAGCGTGTCGGTGTGGGCGTTCATGTTCCAGTCGATCTTGACCTTCGGTGCGGTCGACCGGATCGCGGTCACCGTTCGACGGAAGCACGTCTTCCAGGTCTCGACATTGCGCACGTGCCAGTAGTTGAAGGCGCCGTTGAACTCCCATCCGAGGCGGACGTAGGCGCCGCCTCGACCAAATTTCGTCAGCGTGGTGCCGAAGGTGCGCCAGTAGTCGTCGTAGGCGCCACTGGCGCAGGTGGCCTCGTCGCCGTCCTCGGGGAACGGCGGTTGCGCGATCGACAGTTCGCCGGGGAACTTGTCCCCGGCGAAGGCCGCCGTCGGCCAGTCCGCCGAGACGAGGTTGTACCAGTCCTTACGGCTGGTGAAGACGACCGCAACCCCGATCTCGCGGCCGGTGAACGTACCCCAGGCGTTCACGTCGGCCGGGTAGTTGCCGTTGGTGCCGGATACCCAGTGCACTCCCGCCGGCTTCGGCTCCGGCGAGCGGGAACAGGCCCCGAGTCCCGCGGCCAGCAGCCCGATGATCAGCAGCAGCGACAGTGACACGAGCCGCGACCGGCGGCGTCGGCCACACCCCCGCAGATGCCGGCCTGGATCCACCATCAGAAGGAACACCATGACCGCGGCGACCCCCCACAGCCCGGTCAGTGCCGGNGGCTCCGGCTTCGTCGACGGCGGCCGACGCCACCCCGGCGGGGCCGCACTGCGCCCCGCGGCCTCCCGTGCAGTCCCCACGACCGAACACCCCCCTTGATCGACAGCGGCCTGCGTCGTCCCGCCCATGTCTCGACGAAACCGCACCGAGAGGAAGACGCTAACGTAAGGGTTGATTTGGGTCATTTCCGGGTTCGCGTGGGATGGCCCCCACGCGACGGGCAGGGCACGATCGGATTCGGTGCGGCGCCCTTGGACGTCACCGGCCGACGATGTCGGAGCGGGCCTGTGTCCGTCCGGCACTTTCGACTGCGGCAGCGCGCATGTCCTCTTCGATCCGACTACGGTAGGAAGTAGTGGTGCGCCGGGAAGTCTGGTCGGCAGCGTGTGACCTGACCCCTCGGCTAGGAGCCCCGCCATGAGCCAGACCCCGCCTCGCCGGTTCAACCTGTTCGACCGCGGGTCGTGGCCCGAGACCCGCCGCATCGCCGCGATCCTGCGCAGGGAGACCATCGGTGGCGCGCTGCTGCTCACCGCCACGGTCCTGGCCCTCGCCTGGGCGAACTCACCGTGGTCGGACTCCTACCAGTCGATGCTGTCCTACCAGCTCGGCCCGTCCTGGGCGCACCTGAACCTCACCCTGGCCCAGTGGGCCGCCGACGGCCTGCTGGCAATCTTCTTCTTCGTCGNCGGCCTGGAACTCAAACGCGAGTTCGTCGCCGGAGATCTCCGCGACCCTCGGCGGGCCGNCGTCCCGGTCGTCGCCGCGCTCGGTGGCGTCGCCGTCCCGGCCATCCTCTACACGCTGATCAACCTCGGCGGCGGCGCGTCGCGCGGCTGGGCGATCCCGACCGCCACCGACATCGCCTTCGCCCTGGCCGTGCTCGCGGNCATCGGCCGGCATCTGCCTTCCGCGCTACGCACGTTCCTGCTCACCCTCGCGGTCGTCGACGACCTGCTCGCCATCGTCATCATCGCCGTCGTCTACACCCGCCACCTCTCAGTCCTCCCGCTGCTGGGCGCCCTGGTGCCGCTGGCGGTGTTCACCCTGCTGGTGCAACGCCGGGTGCGCTCATGGTGGCTCCTGCTGCCCCTTGCCGCCGCCACCTGGACACTGGTCCACGCCTCCGGCGTCCACGCCACCGTCGCCGGCGTGCTGCTGGGCTTCGCCGTGCCGGTACTACGCAGCCAGCGGGCCGGCGGGCCCGATGCAGGCCCGGGGCTGGCCGAGCACTTCGAGCACCGCTGGCGGCCCCTCTCCGCCGCAGTGGCGGTACCGGTCTTCGCGTTCTTCTCCGCCGGGGTCACCCTCGGCGGCCTGAACGGACTGACCCACGCCCTCTCCGACCGCGCCGCCGTCGGCATCGTCATCGGCCTCGTCGTCGGAAAGCCGCTGGGAATCATGACCGCCACCTACCTGGTGGCCCGCTTCACCCGCGCCACCCTCGACGACGGGCTGGCCTGGGTCGACGTCGTCGGCCTGGCGGTCCTCGCCGGTATCGGGTTCACCGTCTCTCTGCTCATNGGCGAACTGGCCTTCGGCACCNGCAGTGAACGCGACGACCATGTCAAGATTGCCGTCCTGACCGGTTCCCTGCTCGCCGCCCTGCTGGCCGCCGTGGTGCTTCGCCTCCGTAACCGTGTCTACCGCCAGATACACGAAGCAGAATGAGGTGCCCCGGATATAGGACCGAAGAAGAGGCGCGGACGGACGCGGAGAAGGAGATCGTCAAGATCCGCGCCGGTCGGCAACACGTTGAGCAATCGACCGTCGGCCAGTAAGTGGACACCTGGCTCGCGGGAAAACGGCGCGTGAGAACAACAGGACTCGCATTGGTCGGCGAGTGGCCGAAGGATGNGGCTGCCCGCCCACATACCCAGCGCAGCGCCGAACAGTGATGGGGGCCGGTGGCGGCCGGTGAGGTGCCCCGAACTCGCCCGGCAGATGCCGCCAGGCACAGCCCGCGGTCAGCACGTAGACCACCGCGGTGAACACCGCCCGATCGGAGATCGGAGCGGTCCCCCACCCTGATGACGGGTCTCGAACCCGGGAGGATACGAACCGCGGTCAGCTGCTATTCAAGGATGAGCAGCTTACCGCGGCCTCGGGCTGGCGGTGCGCGCTTTCAGCCCGGGTGATGGGTGAAGCTGAGCGTGTGCTGGCTGGCTTTTTCGACCGCGATCACGAAACAGACGCGGTCACGGCCGCGGCTCGGGAAGGGCATGTTGGTGTACTTCACGCTGATCGGATCCATGTAGCGGCAGCCCTCGTCGGGGCGTTCGTCGACACCACGGCCCTTCAGCGTGGCCATGCGATAGGGATTGAGGAGATCGACGACGGACAGNCCCACCCGGGGGTCACGGCGCATGTCCATGGCCTTCCAGCTCCGGTCGGAGGTGCAGACGAGTATGTGATCGCTCTCGACGCCGACCCACACGACCTGGTTCCGGGGGGNGCCGTCGGCGCGCAGGGTGGAAAGGTGCACGTAGTTGGGCGCATCGAGCAGCACTCGAATCCCATCGGGAATGGGGATCATGGATAGTCGCCTGTCGTCGTGAGCACAAGAATGAGCAGTCCGGCGCTGGTAGGCCGGCGCGGGGCCGCCGCGGTCGCGGACTCATCCCGCGCGGACGCGGCGAGCTCATCGCCTTTGCCGGGTTGGGCGTCGGGTAGCGCGACGATTCCCAGTCGCGCCGTGATCGCCTGCCTCTCTGTTCCGCGGATGGTGTGGTGAGCGCGTCGGCGGTCAGAGGGCGAGCTGGTCGAGGGCATCGAGGATCTGTCGGGGTTCGGAGCGGGTGCTGTAGTCGGGGTGGACGTCGATCCAGCGGAGCACATGATCGGCGTCCAGGATCACTGTGGTCGGCATCGGCAGGGTGACCGTGGCGTCGGCGTTCACCATCGTCAGGTCCAGGCCTAGTTGCAGCTGGGCCGCGCGGGCGTCTCTCGATGGCGCGGTGAGGATGCCGAGCTGTCCGGCGATGCTGTTGCCAGGATCGGAGGTAACCGTGAAAGCNAGGTGGTTCTTGTCCTGCATGGACAGCGACCCGTCCGGCGCTTGCGGGCTGATCGCGACGAGGGTGATGCCGCGATGCGTCAACTGGGGTAGCAGCTGAGCCTGGTAGGTGGCCAGGGTGATGTTGCAGTAGGGGCACCAGGCACCCCGGTAGAACGCCAGCACCGCCGGCCCGGTGCCGGTCGCGGCGTACAGGGTGATCGCGGCGCCGTGTGGGTCGAGTAGGGCCGCGTCGGTGACGACGGTGCCGACCGGCGCGATCCCGGCGGGAAGCCCAGCGGTGGCCAGCTCGGCGCGCTCCCGACCGAAGGCGCCCATGGTCTCGTTCGCCGGCTGGGTGGCCATCGTGGCGTGCATCTCCGCGACGCGGTCGGTGATGGTGGTGGTGGCAGTCGTCATGGTCCGGCTCCCGATCCTGTGAGGTCNTGGCTGTCGGCGATGGAACTCCTTCGACGAATGAGCCTCGGGAACGGGCCGGTTCTTACCTGCGTCGACCAGAAAAGTTCAGCCGGAGCGCGGTACCGGGCCGGTGGGGAGGGCCGGAGTCGATGTGGCTGGTTGGCTGCTGCGGCGAGGGCGAGGGCGCGCGGCGGTTCAGGTGCTGAGTCCGGCCGCGGCCAGCAGACCCTGGAAATCGTCGCTGCAGGGTCCGCACGCGCTCAGGTGCGCCGCGACCCCGGGGCAGCGCCGCGCCGCCTCGTCGGCGCCGTCGGCCAGAACCAGTTCGACGTACACGTGCAGAACACGCATCGCCTGCTCGCAACCGACGTCGCGGGGATCGGTGCGTAGGAACCGGTCCAGCTCCGACCAGCCGGTCATGCTCGCCCCCCTGCATCCCCGTCAGCGGCAGCTGCTACCGCTGCATCACCGGAGGTGATCAGGTACCCGTTGGCCGCGAGTGCGGCCCGCAGCTTACGTCGCGCGTCGAACATCGTTTTGTAGATCGCGTTACGGCTCGATCCCAGCTGGAGCGCCAGAGCGTCGAGTGGCACGCCGTTGAGCACGATCGCGACGAACACCCGCCGCTGCCGCTCGGTCAGATCGTCCTCGACGGCCCGGCGCAGCGCTGTGATCAGACTCTGCCACTGGGCCTGATCGGCCGGGCCCATCCCGAACCGGTCGGGCAGCCGTTCCCAGTCCTCGGCATCGAGCGCGACGGGCGCCGTGGGGTGCTGCCAGAAGTGCCTACCGATCTTGCTGGAGATCTCGAAGATCACAAACTTGTAGGCCCAGGTCGTGAACCGGCTCTCGCCACGGAACTGGTCGAGTTTGCCGGTGATCGCCAGCAGTGCGTCGGCCGCCGCCTGGTGGGCGAGATCGTCGAGTTCCGGGCCGGTGATCCGTAACTGACCGCCACGGCGATGTATCTCGGCGCGGGCGACGCGCAGCAGCAGCGCGTGCAGCCGAGCCAGCGCCTGGTCTCGTTCCGCTCCGGCGCCGCCGAGGGTTCGTATCCACTCCGCGGAGGCGGGGTCCGGCCTGCCGGGAGGAAATGCCTGTCTGTTCACAGGCGGTTCCGCCGACGGCATGACGCCGATCCTACGTAGCGGTGGCTCTGACAGCCCGGAGCCGGCCAGGTGAACGAGGCAGGCCGTCGGGCTCACCTGGNCGTTGACGCGGGGCGGCGGGAGGTACGGCAGCGCGGCGCCGGCCGTGTCCGGCGGGGCTGCGGCAGCCTTCCAGGCTGGGCGTGACGTGCCGCCTCGGGAACGCAGGCTGTTCACGGGCCCCGCGCAGGTCGTCACTCGCCTTCGGTGGGTGCCACGGAGGGGTAGCTGTCCCAGCCAGCACGCCGCCATGCCGGCCCCCATGGCGTCCGTCTCCGCGTCCGGCGATCCGGCGGCCGACTGGCGNCCGTCCGCACGCCAACCTATTGTGTCTGTAATAGAGATAATCTGATACAGAGGTTCTGGNGGTGCCCTGGACAGGCGACGTCCGTCTCCGAAGGAGCGAGCCACGATGAGTTCCGGCGTACNCATCCCGGGACACCAGTGCACGCTGGTGCACCTNCTCACCCGCGAGAACGCGCGTCCCCGCACGGTCCGCGAGCATCCGGCTGGCTGGTGGCTGNCTGTCGCCACGGTCTGCTTCGGCGCGTTCATGGGGCAGCTCGATGCCAGCATCGTGACCCTCACCTACGGGCCGCTGCGCACCCAGTTCCACGCCCCTCTCGCTGCCGTCGAATGGGTGTCCCTGGACTATCTGCTCACCCTCGTCGCCCTGCTCGTCCCGGTCGGCCGGCTTTCCGACACCCACGGCCGCAAGCTGTTCTACCTCTACGGATTCCTCGTCTTCACCGCCGCGTCCGCGGCCTGCGGCCTGGCCCCCACCCTCACCGTCCTCATCGGCTTCCGGGTCGTCCAGGCCGTCGGCGCCGCGATGCTGCAGGCGAACAGCGTCGCCCTCGTAACCACCAGCGCCCCCCGCCCCCGCATGCGCGCCGCCCTCGGCGTCCAGGCCGCCGCCCAAGCCCTCGGTCTTGCGCTGGGACCCACCATCGGCGGCCTACTGGTCACCACCATCGGCTGGCGCTGGGTCTTCGGCATCAACGTCCCCATCGGCGTCATCGCTCTCATCGCCGGTTACTACCTGCTACCCCGCACCCACCAGNGCGCCCGACCGGCCCGCTTCGACTGGGCTGGTCTGGCCCTCCTCGCTACCAGCACGACTGCCCTGCTGCTGGCCGTCTCCGCCGTCTCCGGCCTGAACCTGCCCCTCGCGGCCACCGCCGCGCTCACCGCACTCACCCCCCTGGCGGCCTACGGTCTGGTTCTCCGCGAACGTCGCACGGCCGAACCTCTGATCGACCTGCGCCTGCTGCGCGCCGGTGCTCTCGGTTTTGGTCTACTCGGCGCGCTGTGCGGCTACCTCATCCTGTTCGGGCCGCTCGTTCTCGTGCCCATCGTCCTCGTCGGCCACGGCATCTCCCCCCTATGGGCGGGCCTGGTCCTCACCGCCCTCCCCGCCGGCTTCGCCATCGCCGCCAGCGGCGCTGGCGCGGTCCTGCCCGGCCGGTGGACCGACCNCCGCTGCTGCGTTGTCGGCGCCGTCACCTGCATGGCCGCTCTCGCCGCCATGCTCGCCGCGCCGCTGGCCACACCCTGGCTGATCCCGCTGCTCATGATGCTGGGACTCGGCCTTGGNCTCTACNCCCCCGCCAACAACACCATGATCATGAGCGGTATACCCGCCCACGCCACAGGCGCCGGCGGCGGACTGGTCAACATGACCCGAAGCCTGGGAACAGCCATTGGCGTCGCCATGGTCACGCTCGCCCTGCACCTCGCGACCGGTACCGTCGGACCCCGCCTGGCAGTCGCCGNCCTCACCGCAACTTCTCTCTTCATGATCATCCCGATTGTCATCCACCCGAGGAGCCGAGGTGCCNCAGGCGGCGATGTGGGCGGGCAGTGAGGAGTTCAGGCGAAGGAGACGAAACAGNGCAGCCACAGGTAGCACGAACGTGACGCCAGTGGCGAGGCCATGAACATCGGCGACCAGAACCGCGGTGATCGGGGCCATGGCGACGTGGGGGATAACGTAGGGGATATTGTCCACGGCTCCGGAGAGGCCGCCGTCCGACAGCGTTCTCGCCTGTCTGCGGCGCCCGCCGCTTTCAACGCTGTCCCCCTGTCGCCAGGGACGATCCGGGAGCCGGGACCTCCTGCCGGGCCGGAGAACATGATGTCGATGGTCATGCGATGACGGGCCCAGGCCATGTCATCAGGAACGCGGCGACCCCCGGCGCCGACTACTTCACCCGACGCCGCGACCCCGCCCGCCAAGCCCAGCGCCTGATCAGCCAAGTCACCTCGCTCGGCTAACAGGTCACCGCCACACCACAACCAGCCGCCGAACCAGGCGTCGAAGCCGCCTAATGGGAGCTACCGGGTCGCCGTAGGGCAGGCTCGGTGCCGGTAGCCGCCGGTAGGTGAGCACTCTCGCCGCCTGGACTGAAGTTCGAGTCCTTGTGTCAGATCGTGCCCCTGCCGGTGGTCGGGAGAGCGGACCACCGATGGGATGTCNTGCCCGTGATCGTGCGTGAGCACTTGACCATTAGGGCGTGGTGGATCTCCCGTGGGCTGCCGGTCCTGCTGCCGGAGCGTGGGGAGGCCTGGGTGCTGTTCGTCGGGGACGACTGGGCGGAAGATCATCACGATGTGGAGGTGCAGGACGCCACCGGCCGGCGCCTCGCGAAGGCGAGGCTGCCAGAGGGGCTGGCCGGGATCACCCGGCTGCACGAGCTCGTCGGCGCGCACCTGGCCGAGGACGCCGGCCCGGACCAGGTGGTGGTCGGGATCGAGACGGACAGGGGGCCGTGGGTGTCGGCGCTGGTCGCGGCGGGTTACCAGGTGATCGCGGTCAACCCGGTGCAGGCGGCCCGCTATCGGGAGCGGTACTCGACTTCGGGTGCCAAGAGCGACGCCGGTGACGCGCACGCGCTGGCGGATATGGTCCGTACCGACCGTCACCAGCTGCGCCCGGTCGCCGGCGACAGCGACCTGGCTGACGCGGTGAAGATCGTGGCCCGGTCGCACCAGACCCTCGTCTGGGACCGGACCCGTCAGGTCCAGCGGCTGCGCGCCGCGCTCGTCGAGTCGTTCCCGGCCACGCTCGCCGCGTTCGACGACCTCGACGCCGCCGACACGTTGGAACTGCTCGGCAAGGCCCCGACCCCGGCCGCGGCGCGGCGGCTGACCGTCGCGCAGCTCTCGGCCGCTCTGAAGCGGGCCCGCCGCCGCGACATCGCCGAGAAATCACGGAAGATCCGGGCCGCGTTCCAGGCCGCCCAGCCGCCCGTTCGCCCGGCCACCGCCGCCGCCTACGGCGCGGTCGTGCGCGCCCAGGTCGGGCTGATCGGCACGCTCAACGCCGAGATCGACCGGCTCGGGGAGCAGGTCGAGGCCCATTTTGGCCAGCACCCGGACGCTGAGATCTACCGGTCCCAGCCCGGACTGGGAACGGTCCTCGCCGCCCGGGTGCTCGCCGAGTTCGGAGACGACCCGAAGCGCTACGCCCACGCAAAGGCCCGCAAGAACTACGCCGGGACCAGCCCGATCACCCGCGCCTCCGGGAAGAAGACCGTCGTGATGGCCCGCTACGCGCGTAATGACCGGCTCGCCGACGCCCTGCACCAGCAGGCCTTCTGCGCGCTGAACGCCTCACCCGGCGCCCGCGCCTACTACGACACGCTGCGCGCCCGCGGCACCGGCCACCACGCCGCCCTACGCCAGCTCGCCAACCGCCTCGTCGGCATCCTCCACGGCTGCCTCAAGACCCGGACCCCCTACAACGAGGCAACCGCCTGGCCACAGACCGTCACACTCGACGCCGCCGCTTGACATCTAAAAACATGGGATGTCTGACAGCCGGGGCGCCCACTGCGGTCACCTGACCGGACAGGTCACCTTTTCCCGCTAGGTTCTTTTCTCTCCGTTGGGTTCTTTCCGGCCGCGGNCACATGCCTTTCACACGATCGCGTCAAAGACTGCCGCGGACGGAGTTGACCGAGGACGGGAGTGTGGATGTCGGACTGGAGGCAGGTCCCATCGAGGCTTGGAGAAGGTTGGACTCCGCCGCGCTCTGGTCGGTGACGATGCGCGACGACGAGATGTTCCTCATGCCGACCGTCCTCCGAACGGCGCGCTCTGGGGTTCGCAGCGACCTCGCGAGGAACCCGGACGGCTCGATTGACAGCGGCCGGCGTTTTTCCACCAGGAACCAGCGAAAGGCGGCTGATGCGCCCGCACACCGACCGGCAGCTCGTCCTCTCACCACTCCGCACCTTCCGGCGCCGTCGCTCGGCCGGTCGTCCCGGCACCGGCCGGCTGACCGGCAGTCCCCGGACCAGGACAAGGCTCGAGGATCGCAGCACGGTTCCTCGCTGACAGCACCACCAGCACACGATCGACCCGGACAACGCCGTTCTTGGAAGGAAACCGAGTGGACCAACGAGATCAGACCGTCCAATGGGGCGTCACGGCGGACGACGACAGGCGATCCGCCGGCTGGCAACTCCCGCGGTCCTTCCGGTGTTTGCTGGCGCTCGCGATGACCCTCCTCATCGGGCTTGGGGCCACCGCCTGTCGAGCCGCCACCGCCTCGACAGCGCAGCCTGCGACTGCGACTGCGACGACCTTTCCGACTGCGGCAGACGCCGCGGTCGTCGCCAGTGCCGCCCCGACGCGGTCATCCATGCCACCGGGAAGTGCGGGCGCAGGCGGTCCTGGGTCCCTGGCCGTCGACATCACCTCTCCGGTCGCTGTTGCTGGCCATGCCTCCACGGCTGTCAGCTGCCAGTCCACTGCGCGGCGCTACGTCGAGTCCGGGACCACGACCGTCAACGGCAGGACGGTGTCGCAGAGCGTCCGGGTCATCGNCTACAACGGGTCTGGCAGCTACCCGGCTGTGATCACGGTGTCCGTCGTCGCGCCGGATTCCGGCCATTACGCGATCGACGCGGTCCCAGCGACCGTCGACATCACCTCGGCGGGTGGCTCCATGTCGTTCAGCGCGAGCACGACCGCCGGACCCACCCTCGCTGGCTCGATCAGCTGGGCCTGTGCCGGCTGATCCGTCAGCCGGCCGGCGCGGAGGGCGTCGATCCGCGCATCCACCCAGCCGCATCGAGTCCGGTCACCGTGCGGCCGATGCGCACGTGGGGTGCGGCGTACATGGCTGGCCGGCCCGACGGTGGCAGCGGGGCCAGGACAAGTTGGCGGCCGGCGTGGGGCGAGGATGNGGGATCTTTCCGGTTCTACGTGTGAAGAAAGGCGAGCCACCAGTTCCCCTCGGCATCGACGAGCGGTTCGGCTCCGCCCGGCCCGACACCCGCGTTCCCGGTGCGCAGGAAGGGTTCGGTGTCGCGGTGCAGGGTTCGAGCGGCCCGGCGCGGGCGGCGGTCGCGGTGACGTAGTCGGGGACGTGCCAGTCGCCGGCAGAGTAGATCAGATCGAATCGGCCGCCGGTCGGACGGTTGTCCGGGTGTGCCGCCGGCCGGTGTTCCGCCGGTGGCCGTACCCGCCAGGCCCGTCGCGCCGCCCGACGGCCCAGGGGCGGTAGTCCCCGCGCCGGGTGCGCCGGCCCACGCGGTCGACGAACCGGTCGAGACAACCCGGCCCACCAGCACCATCCCGGCTGCGGCGAACGCGAGCACCACCACCACGACCATCGCCATCACGGGGGCCGCGGTCGGTGCCCGGCGCGAGACCCCCCGGGCGTCGGTCTGGGGCTACATCGACCTGCTGCGGCAGGGTGCGGTTCCGCCGTCAGGGGCGGGCGCCGCGCTGCGTCGGATTCAGGAAGAGACCCGACGGATGAGCGCGCTCGTGGACGACCTGCTGCACCTGGCCCATCTCGACGAGCAGCCTCCGCGTGGAGGGTCCGCCACTCGCCGGCCACGGTCATGCTCACCGCGGCGTCGGTCGGGCAGATGGCAGACGGAACGCCGATGTGGCTGACATCGAACTCGAGTGTTGGCGCGGTCTGCTGGTCCCATGTCGGNCTACACCGTAGAGCTTCCCGCGCCGGCCCGCCCGCCGGGCCACCGGTTCCGGCTGGTGGTCGGCGTGGTCGTGCTGGCCGCCACCGTCCTGGTGGTGACCGACCGCCTGCTCGTCCGGGTCGTCGAGCACCGACTGGCCACCCGGCTGGCCTGCCTGGGGATGCTGAGTGACGGCGTTACGGTGCACGTCGGCGGATTCCCGTTCCTGACCGAGGTGGCTACCGGGCAGGTTTCGTCGGCACGGGTCACGGCGGGCGCAGCCGGCCCGAGGGCGCGGCTGGTCGCTGTGACGATCGACCTGCGCGATCTGCGGCTCCCCCCGATGGCCGGCCTGGTCGGCTCGGGCGGCGGGGCGAAACTCGCGATCGGGTCCGCGACGCTAGGCGCGACGGTCCCGTACGGGACGCTGCGCAATCTGATCAGTGCCGGTGCCGGCGGCCTGGACGTGGGCGGCGGTGCCACCGCGCGGACAACCGCCACCGGAACCACCGCCAGCGCAGTCGCCGCCCCCGGAGCCGCCGGCGGCGGCGTGAGATCGCTCGGTGGTCTTCCGTTCGGCGCGCACCTCGATGCCGTCACGTCGAGCGGGCAGGGCGTGCGGGTCCAGATGTCGATCAGTGGCGTCACATTCGACCAGCAGACGGTCGCCCACCCGTCGTGCGGAGGTGCCTGACATGGCCCGCTCGGACACACATACCGCCGCTGCCGGCCGCGTCGACGACTCCGGCTCCGGCCTGGCGGCGGGCGGGCGCGCCTTCGCTCTGGCCGTCGTGGGCCGGCGGCTGCTTCTCGTTCCGGCCGCCCTGCTCGTCCTGCGGGGCAGCGAGGCGGCGCTCGCCGCAGCCACGGTCGGCTTGTTGCGGCTGATTCCGGTCAACCAGGCTGCTGCCCGTCTCCACGTTTCGGGACTGGCCAAGGTCGAGGTGTACCCGCACACGGCCGCGACGGCGCTTGTCACCCTGGCCCTGTCGGCCATGCTGGCCGCCGTCCTGCTGCGGTCGCGGTCCACGCTCGCGCAGTTCGTGGCGATCAAGGTGTTCGCGCTGGTGGTGGCGACGGCGATCACCGGCGTGTACGCCCCGGGGTCGCTGCGAGCACAGATCGCTGTCGCCTGCGTCGGCGCCGGCGCGGTCGTCCTGATGTGGTCACAGATGCGGGTGGCGGTGCCGCGGGTACTGGAAACGGTCAACATCCGCCATGTCGACGATCGCGCCGCCGACATGCTGCTCGTTGTAAAAATCAGCGTCCTCGTCGCCTTGATCGTCCTGCTCGGATGAGCCCGCCGACCGGCCGACCGGCCACCAGGCCACCATGCCAACCAGGAAAGGTTCCGATGACCGCTATCCCGATCTTCCCCGACTCGCGGGACACCGGCCCCCGACCGGCCGAGGAGGTGCCCGGGCCCGCCGGCGGCCCGCTCTCGGCGATGCGTCTGATACGCGCCGATCCACTGGCCGGCCTGACCCGCCTGCGCCGCGAGTACGGCCCGGTCGTGCGCCTGAGTTCCCGGCCGGTCTCGGCGTTCCTGGTCGCGGACCCGATCGCGATCGGCGACGGGCTCGTCGGGTCGAACCGCACCCACGCCAAGGGCGCGGTACGGCGCGGGTTCGGGTCGAACGAGACCGTGGTCCAGCCGTTGGCGATGCTACTCGGACAGGGCCTGCTCACCTCGTCCGGCGAGGTCCACCGCCGGCAGCGCCGACTGATGCAGCCTCTGTTCCACCGCGAGCGCATCGCCNGATACGGCGAGACGTTCGCCCGCATCGCCAACGAAACCGCCGCCACCTGGCGTGACGGCCTGNGGCTCGACGTCCATGCCGAGATGACCGAGATGACGTTGGCGATCGTCGCCCGCACTCTGTTCGGCGTCGACCTCGACAGCGAGGTGATCGCCGTCGTGCGTACCGCGATCAGCGCGAACATGCCGGCCGCCAGGTCGGCCCGGATGCCGGGGTTTGAGACGTTCGAACGGCTCCCGCTGCCCGGGCCCCGGCGGCGGCGCGCCGCGCGCGAATCGCTCGACCGGGTCGTCTACGACCTGATCGAGGACCGGCGCAGGGCCGGCGCAGGCGGCGACGATCTCCTGTCGCTCCTGCTGTCCACCCGCGACGCCGACACCGGCGCCGGCATGGCCGACGAGGAGGTGCACGACGAGGCCCTGACGATCATGCTGGCTGGACACGAGACGACGGCCAACGCGCTGAGNTGGACCTTCCACCTGCTGGGCGGCAACGCGGAGGTGGCGGCCCGGATGCACGCCGAACTCGACTCGGCCCTGGCCGACCGGATCCCGGCGATGGACGACCTGCCCCGGCTGCCCTACACGGACGCGGTGCTACGCGAATCGATGCGGCTCTACCCGCCGGTGTGGGCGATGGGCCGCCATCTGACCGAGGACCGCGACGTCGGCGGCTACCTGCTGCCGGCCGGTTCGACGCTGCTGTTCAGCCAGTGGGTGGTGCACCGCGACGAACGCTGGTGGCCGGACCCGGAGCGCTTCGACCCGACCCGCTGGCTGGGCCCGGCCAGCGGCGTCGGCGCGGCTCCGCCCAACCAGCCGCGCTACTCCTACTTTCCGTTCGGCGGCGGGCCGCGCCAGTGCATCGGCAACACGTTCGCCCACGCCGAGGGGGTTCTCGCCTTGGCCGCGATCAGCCGTCACTGGTCGTTCGAGCCGATCGCGGGCGTCGAGATCGTCCCACAACCGCTCGTCACGTTGCGCCCCCGTGACGGCCTGCCCATGACCGCGCACCACCGCAACTGAAGGGCCGGGGCCATCGCCGGCCGGTCCTCGGCGGCGGGCCCGTCGGCGGCCCACCTGGCCAGGTTGAGGTTCAGGTGCTGCCAGGGCAAGCTGACCCGGTGGGACAGCATCGACTGGTACGACTCTGACCACGGCGAGTTCGCCCACCCCGGGGCCAGAACCGTGGCGGCGAGCAGCAGCGCGCCACCGATGACCTCCCGGCGCAGGATGGCGGCGATCCGGCGGGCCTCGGGCCACGACCTGCGGTCAAACACGCTGAACCTGCGAGGTGCGGTCTGGGCCACGGCGGCGCTTCTAGCCAAGAGGTTTGGTCACACGCTGCCGACCAGGCTTCCCGACGGACCGGCCCGCTGCCCCAGCCGCGCCAAGGAGACCGCGCGCGTCGCCGCAGTCGGTACCCCCGCCTTTCTCCCTCCTTTGCTCCTTCGGCCGGGGCCCCCACCCCCTACGCCACCCTGGCCGCCGACGCCTGCACCGCCGATTAGCCGCAGGCCGGCCTCGACGCTGCGCTCACATGCAATCCGAACGGAACGTACAACTACGACAAATCCGGAGGAAGCAGTCTCGGTTGTGGAGAATCCACCGCTTCCGAGAGTTCTGAGGAGTGCAGTGATGGGATGTCATCGCAGACCCGCCAGTCGCCGCGCCGGCGCCAGGATGGCGGGTCTGACCGCAGTGGTCGGCGCCACCGTGGCGGTTGGTCTCACCCCCGCGGCGAACGCCGCAACACCGGCGGCGGTGGGGACCGGGACCGGTTCGGTCACGGTGTCGATCCTCGAACCGGTGGCCGTCAACGGCACCGTGAACACGACCGTCACCTGCACGACCGGCCATGTGTACCAGGCGTCCGTCACCAGCGTGCCGATCGGGGGCGACGTGCTGTCGTTCACCGTCCGGGCCCCCGGCTACCACGGACCGGGCACCTACCCCGCCGTCGTCACCGGGCAGCTGACCGAGGCCGACGGCACCGTCATCACCCTGCCCGCCGGGCCGGTGCCGACCACTGTCACCACCGGCGGCGGCTCTTTCACCGTCGCCGGGCAGACCCCCGGCGGCACCGCGATCGACGGCTCGGTCGCCTGGACATGCTCGCCGTGAGCACATCACGGCTGCGGCGCGGTTGGTCGCTGAGCCTGATGACGATCACGGCGACCGTCCTGGCCATGCCGGCGCTGGCCAGCGCAGCGACGCCGACGTTGACCACGCCCGCCTGTGCGTGGCGGTTGGAGACCACGCCGTCCACCACCAACGTGGCCTTCCCTGACAGCGACGCCACCTACTGGACGACCCCGTTCACCGTGCAGGACGGCCTACAGGTCACCGTCTCGGGTTCNTATGCCGACGCGCGCTACACATCCCTGACGGTCTATGACAGCAACCGATCGCCTTTCATGACCAACGGCGTCAGCTCCAGCCTGCCGGACTACCTGACAGCACCGGATGCGGGCAGCACCAATCCCTGGCAACAGACCGCCGCGCCCAGCGGACACTTCNCCGTCNCCCTGAGCCAGAACGCGGCGACCGGTGAGACCAACACCGTGCCTCTCGCCCCCNCCGGCACTCCGTCCGGCCGGACCGGGTATCTCATCTACCGCGCCTATCTGCCGGCCGACGGTAACCCCTCCAGCATCCCCCTGCCGACCCTGACATTCGACCAGGACGGCACGTCGGTCACCCCGCCAGCCTGCGGTTCCACCCCGTCGTCCGACCCGCCCACCGTCGCCGAGGCGACGGTGTCGAGCGCAGCCGACTCTGCGGGACCCCAGTTTGCCCGCGGTTCCTCCGGCACCGGCGGTCTGTTTCCCAATCCGGACAACGCCTACCTGTCGGAGGAGCTGACCCCACCCACCGGCAACACGGTTCTCGTCATCCGCGGGAAGGCTCCGCGAACACCGCAGTCCAACGACCCGATGCCATGGCCCTCCGCCNCCTCGGACATCCGCTACTGGTCGTTGTGCGACAACCTGGCCATCCCGCCTCTGCCGGTCGTCGTCAACACCCTGCCCGACGGCAGTCTGGACTACGGCTGCCGGGCCGACTACAAGACCGGCCTCGACTCGACCGGTTACTACACGTTCGTGGTCGGTACCGAGGCGCAGCGATCGGCGATCGAGAACATCCCGGGAGCAACGTTCGTACCGTTCTCCAACGCCGACCCGACCACCCAGCACATACTGCTGTTTCGTAACCTTCTCGGCGGCGGGTTCGATGAGTCGGTCCAGGACGTGCCATCTGACAACAGACCCGCCTCGGCCGCAGTCGTCATGAAGGACTACTACCCGCGGTCAGCCCTCTGCTCGCTGTCCACCCTTTCCGCCGACGGCCCGCAGGCATGCCTCCGCAGCTCCTGACCATCGGGACAGCAGGCGAACGGGTTCCGACTGGTGCGTTTCAAACGTCGGCACCGCAGGTGCCGGCCGGGATGGTTGCTCAACCACAAGGGTTGTCATGCTTTGTCGAGATCGACAGGTCTCCTGCCTTGAACTGCCGTCCGTGTCGGCTGCCGTACCCAACTTCAGTCGTTGGTGGCGGCCCTCGGTACCGATCACACTTGCGTTGCTGATGCTTGTCCTGGCCGNCTGCAGGTCGTCGTCCACCGGCGTCCCTGCCGGCGCGTCCACGACTTCCGCAGGCACTCAGGCCATCCCGCCCGGGTCCTCGACCCAGACCCTCACCGTCGGCGGCGTCACCCGCACCTTCCACCTGTACCGCCCGGCGACCATGGCCGGGCCGGCGCCGCTTGTCGTGATGCTGCACGGCGGCTACGGCAGCGGCAGCCAGGCCGAGAAGTCGTACGGCTGGGACGCCGAAGCCGACAGCGGGCACTTCCTCGTCGCCTATCCTGACGGCCTCAACAGGGCCTGGAACGTCGGCGGCGGCGGCTGTTGCGGCCAACCAGCCCGGGACAACGTCGACGACCTCGCCTTCCTCACCCGAATGGTCACCACCATCGAACACGCAACCCCGATCGATCCACGACGGGTGTATGCCACCGGGATCAGCAATGGCGGCATCATGGTCTACACGCTGGCCTGCAAAACCCGGATCTTCGCCGCCATCGGCCCCGACTCGGCCACTGAGATGGCCGACTGCCCGTCCCCCGCGCCCATCTCGGTCATCCACATCCACGGCACCACCGACATCCGTATCCCCTACAACGGCGGACCAGGCCACAANCGCGACGCGACCATCGACGGACCGGCCGNCCCCNCCCTGAACGCCGCCTGGCTCCGGACCGACCACTGCGCCACGCCCACCGTCACCACCGCCGGTGTGGTGACCACCTCCGAAGCGACCTGCGCCGACCACCGCGGCGTCAAGCTCATCACGATCGCCGGCGCCGGGCACCAGTGGCCCGGCGCGAAGCCAAACGTCCTCGTGCAGAAGCTGCTGAACAGCGACCCGCCGTCCACCGCGCTCAACGCGACGCAGGTCATCTGGCGGTTCTTCAGCACCCATCCGCAGCCGTAGGGACACCCCGGCGCCCGACGAGCGGCGGGCGGCGCCCTCCTACCTGCGATGATGTGGCTGACGGTGCGGCCGAGTCATGCCTGACGTGACCCGATGCACCGATATCTGTCGAGCCGTGGGGCGTCGCGCGGATCGGCGACGCAGCCGGCGCCGCGCTGCCGTACCTCCCGCCGCTCCACGTCAACGGTCAGGTGAGCCCGACGGCCTGCCTCGCTCACCTGGCTGGCTCCGGGCTATCTGACGATGGTGAACGCCGACGCCACGGTCACACTGCCGATGCCGACCACGGCGATCCTGGATGCTGATCATGTGCTCCGCTGGCTCGACGTTCACCCCGACTACAGCACCCGCTCNGAAGCCCGAGGCAGGCGATTAGTCCCTGGCCCCTTCGATCTGGGTGTGGGTGTCGCTGCGTAGCTGCGCGACCAGCTTGCGAGCGGTGGGAGCACCGACGTGGAGCCGTTTGCGCAAGGTTTCCGCAGAGATCGGGCGCTGGTGCTNCTGCCAGTGCAGCACGTCCTCGGCGCGCGCCCGGTGGAGCAGATCTTGCTCGCGAGCATTGCTCCGACCCCGGCACTGCCCTGTCTTTCCTTCCCCTACCTCGGTCGTCGGCGATGAACTTGCTGGCGTGCCTTGCTCCAGATCGGAGGCGGCATCGTCTGCCAGCGATCCTGACGGTGTGCTGTTCGGCCCGGCTGGTTGAACGCTCTGGAGGGGGTTGGCGCCGTCGTCTGGCTGCCTTGTGTGGGGTACCGCTGGCACGGGTGCCGTGGGGCCGAGGTCTCCCGGTTGCCCGGATGCTTCGTTCGCTGCGAGTGGGCGATTGGTGGATGTGGGCTGGACTGCCACGGTCTCGATGGCCTTCATGGTTTGGACCAGGCCCGGCCCGACCTCGNCCCAGCCGATCAGTAGAAGGGGACCGACGGCGTCGAAGGCCGCTCTTCCGTAGTTCCGTTCGATGAGAGGTTCGGCGACGTTCAGCGCCAGCGTGACGAACCCGGCGAACACGAGCAGCCGCAAGGCCGGTCCCATCTGTCGAGCGCTCGCGCCGCCGAGTGCCAGCTGGTGGATACCGATCAAGAGACCGATCACGGACAGGTCCACTGCTGGAGCAACCAACGGCGCGACGTACGGTGNCACACCGAGCTGAATCCCCAGCGTCCACGAGTTGCCGAACCCGAACAGGAAGCTAAGTCCCATCACCAGCACCATGATCATGGTGACGCCAGAGGTGGCGGAGTGTCCCCTCCTGCCCGCAGCGCCGTCGGCAGGTCGGTCGCTGGACGCTATCATCGGCTGCCTCNACGTGCGGGAAGCTCAAAATCGCGTTCGATGGTGAGCCGGCCTGACGCCGAAGTGCTGGTCAGTTCTGCACGGGTCTGCTGCGTATCCCGTTGGGGGCACACCTCGTCGACCAGCCTCAAGTGCCCGCCTACCAGGCACTGTGGTCTGGTGTATCCCCTGGGACCGGCCGGCTGTGTCCGGCTCGGGCTGGTGAACTCCGGTGGTCCGCGCCGAACTGGCGCCGAAATTCGGCGGCTACGTCTGGTCGGGCTCGCCTGGCCCGCCCCTCTGCTCAAGGCAGGCCGGCTTCCAGCCGAGGGTCTTCTCGATCCGGCCTCTCATCCGCAGCTCCTCCCCGTCGAGGCACTTCACGTAGATCTTGTTGTCCTCCTGATCGCCGCCACATTCATCGGAATCGGCCAACTGATCACGTGTGATCAGATCCTGANGGGCTGAGGCCGAGGCTGCGTCGAGGGCCGGTCACCGATCCGGCGGCCACGTTGGGAAGTCGGGGCAAAAGGTCGAGAACGACCTGGCGGTGGCAGGCCGACTCGTCATGCTCGACACACAGGACGGCGGTGGGGTGCTCGCGACCGCGGGACGCGAGGAGGTCGAGCGCCTGGGTGGCGTCTGGATGGTCGATCTGCTGTCGGTAGACGCGGCAGCCTTCATCGACGCGGCCGGTGCGAAACGGTTCGCGGTTGTGCTTGGGGTTGCCGAGCGCGCGTAGGTGCAGGTAGTCGATGCCGGCTTCATGGAGGGCATCGCGTAGGCGGGTCTTGCTGAAGCCAGGGCGACGGCTGACGGCGTTGAGGCGGATGTCCGCGACGGTGCCGACCCGCCAGTCAAGGAGGTAGCTGACGAAAGCATCGAGGGTGCGGCCCTCATAGCCGACCGACACGAACTGACCCGCTCGGGGTGCCATGGCGGCCGCGAGGAGGTCGTCAAGGGTGGTGTCGAACGTGGCGGCAAGGGCGGCAACCGTGAACAGCCGGGGGTTGACAGTCCGCTGCTGCTCGATGCGTGCCAGGGTCACCGGAGAGATGCCGGCTGCTTCGGCAAGCGCGGCACGACTGAGGTTGAGCTCCTCGCGCCGTGTACGGATATGGGCACCCAGCCGACGGCCGGCATCGACGTTGGGCCGGTCTTCTTCGCGGGTTCGTCCAGNCACGCTCGGTAGCCTACCCTCGGTGATCAAAGTGGTAAAGGAAACTCTGCTCGGGTCAGAAGAGGGATAGCTGGGGTCTTGCTGGTGGCCACACGACTCCGAGGACCATGAACGAGTTGGGGAACTGGTGAGCATTTCCGATCATGAAGTAGGTGTCCCGCTTCGGACTGGCGAGCTCTTTGAACCACTTCTGGCGGATCTTGCCCAGGACCTGCTCGTCGCCGTATCGGGCCCGCCAGGAGCGGTATGCCTGCCCGATCTCCCAGTCGATGATCGAGTGGNGGTGGCCGCTACAGGTGCTCACCTGACAGTAGTACCGGTAGCGGAACTTGAACGGCAGCTCCTCCAGAGACTCCCGGCTGCGTTCGGGCTCACCGAGACGCATCTGGTCGATCACGCCACGTTGGCTCGCGGTCCAACCGGCCGCCGGCTCCACGGAGAAGTCGAAGACCTCGCGCGGCTCGATGACGGCCAGTGAGGTGTTGTCGGCGCGACGACGCTCGTGGACGCCACCAGGGCCGCAGACGCTGGGCTGGAGGAACGGTTCGAGGTGCCAGCGGCGTTCCGCCCAGTCCTTCCCCGTCTCCATGAACCTCCCTCGCTGAATGGTGTCAAGGATCGGCCGATAGCTCTCGGGTCGTCGGTCTTCCGATCCGCGTCGGGCTTCGAGCTCGATGAACTCCCACTTCCGGAACTGCTGTTCGCGAGGAAGATCGCGAAAGTGCACCGGAAACAGCCGAACCCACTCGTGGGGGATCACATCCGTCCGGATCCCCGCCACACACACTGCCTCGCCGTACTTGTCCGAGACGGTCGGGTACGCCTTCACCGTCACGAACACGGTCATCCGGATGCGACCATGATGCGCAATCCCGTCGTGACCCACATAGCGACGATCACATGCCGCACGCCTCTATGTAGTCCTTTCGTGTCGATCGGGTAGAAGTTGACGCTCGATCCCTTGGACTTGTTTGCTGGTCGTCACGTGGTGGCTGTGGGTCGGGGAATGCGCCGGTAGCGATGCTGCCCGGGGGCAACGGCGACGATCTCGGAGTCCGTCCGTTCCGCGAGCTGCTCGCTGAACACGGTGTCGGCGTCGATGGGGGTCAGGATCGGCGGCGGGGGGTGTGCCAGGCGCCGACGGCGATGNGGGCGGCCAGCCCGAACAGCCAGAACAGCGCTAGGCCGAACAGGGAGGACACTATGATCGCGGCAAACAGCGGTGCGGACTGGAGGCGCTGGGTGTAGTCGTCGATGAGGCTGCCGATGCCCGGCTGCCCCTGCCGGAAGAAGAAGTCGCCGACGATCGCGCCGATGACCGACAGCCCGGCGGAGATACGCAGCCCCGTGAACACCGCGGGCAGGGCGCTGGGGAACTCGAGGTGGACGAGCCTTGCCCACCGGCCGGCCTGGCGCAGCGTGAACAGGTCATGCTGCTCGGCGTCGGTCGACCGGAGCCCGAACAGGGTGTTGGTGATGATGGGGAACAAGGCGACCAGGACGCACACGACGGTACGGGACCAGAATCCGTATCCCAGCCAGAACCCGATCAGCGGCACGATCGCGAGGATCGGGATCGTCTGGAGCGCCACCGCCCAAGGGTAGAACGACCGCTCGACCCAGCCTGCCTGGCTCATCAGCACGGCGAAGACCATCCCGAGGGTGGCGGCGATGGCGAGCCCCACGAGCGCGACCTTCGCCGTCGCGCCCAGTCCCCTCAGGGTCTCGTGGAAGGTGGTCCAGTCCCCGAAGCCGTCGGTGACGACCTCGTGCGGCGGCGGCAGGAGGAAGCGGCGGCGGGGGGCCAGCGCGAGGTAGGTCACGGCGTACCAGACGCCGACGACGGCGGCCAGCACGACCAGCGGCGGCCCGGCCCCGCGGGCCGTGCGGTGCAGGCGGCCAGGGCGGCGAGGGCTCTCGGCCGCCGGGGCCGCGAGCGGTGCCCGGGCAGTCGCCGTCATGTGAACGACTCCTGCAGCGCCGCCGAGACGGTCCGGGCGACGTCGCCGAAGGCGGCGTCGAAGCGCAGGTCGGCGGGCCGCGGGTAGGCGAACGGGACGTCGACCTGCGCGAGGACCCGCCCCGGTCGGGCTGACAGGACGACGACCCGGTTGGCGAGCCAGACCGCCTCCACGACCGAGTGCGTGACGAACAGGCCCGCGAACCGCTCGCGGGCGTGGAGCCGCTGCACCTCCTCGCCGAGCCGCTGCCGGGTGATCTCGTCGAGCGCGCCGAACGGCTCGTCGAAAAGGAACAGCGACGGCCGCACCGTGAGCGCCCGGGCGAGCGAGACCCGCATCCGCATGCCGCCGGACAGCGCCGTGGGCCGGTGCCGCTCGAATCCCTCGAGCTCGGTGAGGGAGATTGCCGCGGCCACGAGTTCGCGCCGCCGTTTCTTCGGCACGCGGTCGAGTTGGGCGAACAGGCCGACATTGCCCTCAACGGTGCGCCACGGCAGTAGCGTGGGATCTTGAAAAACGTAGCCAGGGGTGTTGGGCCCAACGGCAATCGTCCCACTGGAGGGCTCGGTCAACCCCGACGCGATCCGCAAGAGCGTGGATTTCCCTGNACCCGAAGGCCCGACCACCGTCACGANCTCGCCGTCGGCGACTTTAAGTGACACTCCCCGCAACGCGTCAGTGCCATCGGGGAAGGTCTTTCCCACGTCGTCGAATGCCAATGNGATCCCCGGCATAATGGGCATCGGCTCTCCCTTCCTGGCCCGGAGCCGGGCCGTCGGCGACCTGTCGGCGTCCTTTCTGACCGAATCGTAGCCCGCTGGCACGGGGCGTTACCGGGCGCACCCTGACGTCGTCCCGGTGTCAGGGCCGGGAAACAGTCCCGGAGCGAGGGCCGCCAGCTCGGTTGTCCCGGCGCTGTGTGGTGAACCCGGCTACCTGACTTCCATCATCATCCGGTACGCTGAAGAGAACGTGGCCGGATGAAGGCGGGGGAATGACGCTGCAACGGGCAGGCGGCCCGATAGTGCGCCGCATTGTACTGGGCACGCAGTTGCGGAGACTCCGNGAAGCGAAAGGCATTAGCCGGGTGGATGCTGGCTACAGCATCCGGNCATCCGATTCGAAGATCAGCCGGTTGGAGTTGGGTCGGGTCAGTTTCAAGGAACGCGATGTGGCCGACTTGCTGACACTGTATGGAGTCACGGACGAGAGGGACCGCTCGCCGCTGCTCGAACTCACCCGTCAGGCTAACGAGCCCGGTTGGTGGNAGGGTTTCACCGACGTGGTGCCGGGGTGGTTTCAGCCATACCTGGGCCTGGAGGAAGCGGCGGTCCTGATCCGGACCTACGAGCTTCAATTCATCCCNGGCCTCCTCCAGACCAAGGATTACGCCCGTGCCGTCATGGCCGGAGCTCGCCAGGTCGACGGCGCCGACGCCGTCGAACGTCGGGTCCAGGCGCGGATAAGTAGGCAGGCCATTCTCGACCGGCCAGATCCGCCCCGGGTATGGGCGATCATTGACGAGGCGGCACTGTGGCGCTCGGTCGCCGGGCCGGCCGTCATGNAAGGCCAGCTCGAACACCTGATCGCCCTGAACGCGAACCCGAACATCACCATCCAGGTGATTCCATTCAACGTCGGCCCCCACCCCGCCGAAGGGGGCGCTTTCAGCATTCTGCGGTTCGGTGAGCCGGACATCACCGATGTCGTTTACCTGGAGCACCTCACGGGCGCCGTATATCTCGACAAGCCGGACGACGTCACCCGCTACACGCTCGCCATGGACAATCTGGTGCTCAAGAGCACGACGCCCGACGACACGGCAAAGGTCATCGAAAAAATCGCCTCGCAGCACGTCGCGTGACGCCCGCTTCCGACCGAAAGGCGGAAGTCAGGGCTTCCGGCCGACGCCACACAGGTCGTCGATCGCCCGGGGCGGTTCGGCCGAGGGGCCTGGCCGCCACAACGGCGTCGAGACCAGACCCGGCTCGACGAGTTCGAAACCGTCGAGAAAACGGGCCACCTGCTCGGGGGTGCGCATGTGGTACGGAAAGCTCTCGTGCTCGTGGAGATCGTGGATGGCGTCGGCACGGTCCTCGCCCATCACGGCGTAGGTGCCGTCCTTGAACACAAGATAGCTGCCGGCGGGCAGGGATTCNCACAGCTCGCGCACGATCGCGTATGCCTCGTCGAGGTCGGCCACGTTTCCCATGATCCCGAGCATGATCAATCCGATCGGCTGGGTGAAGTCCAGGGTCTCGCGGGCGGCCTGGAGGATCTTCTTCGGCTCGCGGACGTCNGCATCGACGTAGTTGGTAGCCCCCTCGGGCGTGCCGACCAGCAGGGCCCGCGCGTGCGCCAAGACCAGCGGATCGTGGTCGACGTAGACGATCCGCGAGTCGGGGACGATCCNCTGCGCTACCTCATGGGTGTTGTCGGCCGTCGGCAGGCCGGTACCGATGTCGAGGAACTGCCGGATACCCACCTCACCGGCCAGGTAGGTGACCGCGCGGCCGAGAAAGGCCCGAGCCTGCCGGGCGATCTGCACAATCTCGGGGAGCAACTCGTAGAGCCGGTCGCCGAACTCGCGGTCCACCGGATAGTGGTCCTTCCCGCCCAGCCAATAATTCCACACCCGCGCCGAGTGCGGCACGGTGATGTCGACAACGGGTGTCGAAGCGTCGCTCATGAGTAACGTTCCCTTCGCCGCGTGGTCACAAGGACCCGATGCTCATCATAGGGACCGTCCGGGGCGGCCCCGCCCCGGACGGCGCCCTTCTTCCGTCGCCGCTGGCGTCCCCTACTTCAACGCCACCGTCTTGTCGAGGAACTCGTTGGTCACCAGGTCCGAAGGAACCAGCACCGCCTTCGGCGTACTGCCCTTCGCAGTGAAGACCGGGACCAGCCGGCCGATCAGCTTCCCTACCCGGGCCGTGTNGAAGCTGCCCAGCACTCCGTCACTACCGTCAGNGATCAACCCGAGTTGCTTCTGCGTGGCGTTGCCGTACGCGAGCAGCCCCGACGAGAGGGTGAATCCGCCCGTGTGCAGCGTACTGACGACCTTCAGCAGGAGCTGGTTCACCGGTGCCGGATTAGCGACGTAGTCCCGCTGCGCCCNCTGCAACAGCGGCACCAGCTTGGCCAGGCAGGNGCGCTGGGTCGACACCTTGTCCGGCCGAACGGCCAACGCGGATATGTACGCAGGGTATTCGTCCTGCAGAAGTAGGTGCTTCACCGGCTTGCCCCACGCCTTGACGTCGTGCTGGAGCAGGTAGGGCTCGTTGGTGACGAAAGCCTGCTGCACGATCTTGCCGTCGGCGGCGACGAACCGGTCCGGGGACCCCTGATAGGAGGTGTCGACCTGGGACTTGGTCAGCGACCCCTCCCGGACGAAGACATCGGGAAAAGACGTCCCGCTCGCGCTGGCCAACACCGTCGCGCCCGACTGGCGGATCTCGGCGACGTTGGTGAAGTTCCACGCCGGGTTGCCCCAGATTAGCGCCAGCGGAGACTTCTCGTAGGGCGCGAAGACGGCGACCGGCGGCCGCCCCCCGGAGGCCTGCACAGCCTCGTCCGTTCCCACATAGCCGGCCAGGATGCTATCGTCCTGAGCCAGTAGCGAGGTCACCGGCTGGAAACCCGTCGCCGGCCCGCCGGCGCGCACTTGGAGCCTCACACCGGTAGCACCCAGCGGTCCCTCAACTCGGTTCTTGCTCACGTCGATCGTCGGGTTAGGGCCTAGAAGCTGGTACAGGTACCCGTCGGGAAGGCCAGGCCACCAGTTCGCCTGAATGACGACCGTGGACGGGCAGATCCCCTTCAGCGGCGTCGCGTAACTCGACTCGGCAGCGGACCCCGTGGCCNATGGGCTCACCCCATCGGACCCTCCGGACGAGCCGGAACACGCGGTCAGGCTGAACGCCAGCACCGCGGCGCACCCCGCCGCCCAGCGGCGGCAAAATATTGAAACTCGCACCAGTCCAGATCTCCTCAACACTGCGAAAGATGCGGGCACCCACGGTGAGAACGTCGGGCTTGCGATGCTCCTGACATCACGGCGGGCAGTCTCCGCCCATCGTCAGGATTCCACACCGCTGAGGGTGGGATGGCACGAGGTGCCAATTCCCCGTACAGCTTCAACCCCCGGCAGAATCGAGAGTTCGACGCGCAGTAACCGTAGCCGGAGCCGGCCAGCTCCACGTGCCGCACCGTCGGCCGCGACATTCCGCCCGGCACGGTGGTCGCATCGCTGCTCCAGTGGTTGTCGAACCAGAATTCACTGTCCGNCGCGACCAGCCCAGTCATGCCCTTGACCAGCGGTAACGCTGGCCGTAGTAGCTTGTTGTAGCCGGCCTGGCCCGGCAGGTGAGAGAACGCCCTGAAGACGCTGGGTGCCCGATGTCTGCCGGTGTGCGCGATCAGGCGACGGCTTCGGCTGACTACAGCCGGTCACAGTCTGCGACCTAGACGCTGCCATAGGCTGGTCCTGGTCCTGGTCCTGGTCCTGGTCCTGGTCCGACTCCGACGAGGAGCTCGACGAGTTCCTCGCGTTCACCCACGCCGAGCGTCGTCGCGACGTCGCCCGAGCCGCCGCCGTGCAAGATCCCGGCGCGCCCGGTTGTGCTCCGTGGTAGTCAGTGAGGCTGAGGATGGTCANCTCGCTGGCGGCAACGGCGGCTGTCGGCGTGGGCGTCAGCGTGGCGCCCCCGGCGACCGGGTCGTCGGCGGCGATCTACCGGCGGACGATGTCAAGGACAGGCCGCAGCACCTCGACGTTGACGCCCTGGTCGAGGCTGGCTGTCACGAGGGAAGCCGACGCGGCTGCGGTGAACTCCAGGCTCTGCTGGCCCGTCCCGGTGCTGACGGGTAGGGCTCGCCGCCGAGGGCGCGCTCGAATCCGCGTCATCAGTCGCGCTTCACTGAGGCCGCATTGGTCCCCCGACAGCAAGACCTCGGCTAAGGACCTGCGCCTCCTCATCGAACGGTTCGACGTCGGCGCCTGCACGGCCTGACTGTGCCGTACTCGCGGTCGGTGCGGGCGGAGTCCCCATCAACCCCGCGGGGCGCNCACGACGCACCGGTGCTCCCGGCAGGGACCGACCGGGTCTCCTGGCTGCGGTGTGCGACCGGTGGTACATGANGAGCGATATGGGTGCTGACGAGCAGGCGCAGAGCGCATGGTCGCGGGTGGACACGAGCGTGCCGCATTCCGCTCGGGTCTGGAACTACTGGCTGGGGGGCAAGGACAACTTCCCCGCCGACCGGGAGCTGGGCGACAAGGTCTTCGAGGTCTACCCGGACATCGTGCACGTCGCCCGCGCGCAACGGGAGTTCCTGGTCCGAGCGATCACCTTTCTCGCGGGCGAGGTGGGTATCCGCCAGTTCCTGGACATCGGCACCGGCCTGCCGACCGCCGACAACACCCATGAGGTCGCGCAGCGGATCGCGGCGGACTCCCGCATCGTCTACGTCGACAACGACCCGCTGGTGCTGGTGCACGCCCGCGCGCTGCTGACCAGCGCACCCGGCGGCGCGACCGCCTACGTCGACGCCGATGTGNGCGACCCCGACACGATTCTCGCGCAGGCCGCCGAGCTGCTGGACTTCAGCCAGCCGATCGCCCTCGTGATGTTCGGGATCGTCGGGAACGTGGCCGACAACGACGAGGCGAGTGCGATCGTGAAGCGGCTGCTCGACGGGGTGCAGCCGGGAAGCTACCTCGCCCTCAACGACGGCACCCACGGCGAGGACGTGGACAAGGCCATCGAGATCACCCAGGCGGACGGGCACCCCTACAACCTGCGCACCCCCGAGCAGGTCACGTCCTTCTTCGACGGCCTCGAGCTCGCCGAGCCCGGCGTGGTCTCGACCCCCCTCTGGCGGCCCGCGCCCGGCCCGGCGCCGCAGCCGCTCCACATCTTCGGCGGAGTCGGCCGAAAGCCGTAACCGTCCTGCCGGCTGCCGGCTGCGGCCAGCACGTCGCGTCGCGTTGCGTCGTCGGCTCACACTTGGGCCGGGTGAGGCGTTCTCCTGNCATGGGGCGAGAACCGTTCGAGGTCGTCNTCGAACGCTACGGGCCGATGGTGCTGCGGGTCTGCTGGGCCGTCGTCGGGCCGATGCTGGCCGAGGACGCCTGGTCAGAGACGTTTCTCGCTGCGCTGCGGGCCTACCCGGAGCTGGCGCCGGGCAGCAACGTCGAGGCGTGGCTGGTGACGATCGCCCGGAACAAGGCGATCGATCAGCTTCGTGCCCAGTCGCGGCGTCCCGCGCCGACGGAGCGTCTCCCGGAGACGATCAGGTGGGAGGAACGCGACGCCGGCCTGGACCTCTGGGACGCCCTGCGGCGACTTCCTCGCAAGCAACGGGAGACCGTCGCCTACCACTTCCTGGCCGGCCTCCCGTACACCGAGGTCGCCCGACTGCTCGGCGGCAACCCGGCGTNCGCGCGGCGAGCCGGCGCCGACGGCATCGCGTCGCTGCGGAGCATGCTGCTCGGCCCTTCGGCGCAGGAGGAACGGTCACGATGACTGGTCAGGACAGTCCGGAGTTCGACCCGTTGGCCACTGTGCTCGGCGCCGAGGTGGATCTGAGCCGGCTGCGTCTGCGGCTGCTGGCCGAGGCGGAGCGAGACGGCCTGCTCGACGTGGTGTACCGCACCGTGGATGCGCCGGTCGGGCGGCTCCTGCTCGTCGCGACCCGCCGGGGCCTGGTGCGGGTGGCGTACGAGGTGGAGGGCCACGACACCGTCCTGGCGACCCTCGCCGAGCGGATCAGTCCTCGCCTGCTGAAGGCAGGTGGCCGGCTTGACGCCGNCGCCGGGCAGCTCGACGACTATTTCTCCCGGGTCCGGTACCGCTTCGACGTGGATCTCGACCTGCGGCTTGCCTCCAGGTTCCGGCTCACGGTGTTGGAGCACCTGCGGGAGATCCCGTACGGCGGCACGGCCAGCTACGCGGCGGTGGCCGCGCTGGCCGGAAGCCCGCGTGCGGTCCGGGCTGTCGGCACGGCCTGCGCGACGAATCCGCTGCCCGTCGTCATCCCCTGCCATCGCGTGGTGCGCAGCGACGGTGGGATCGGCAGGTACGTCGGGGGTGACGACGCCAAGCGGACCCTCCTGCGGCTCGAAGGAGCGATCTGACGACGGCGAGCCGCCGGCCGAGGATCCCCGGATCCCTGGAGTGCCGGAGTCCGGGGTGCGACCAACACCTCACGTTCTGGCCGGTGCCGGCGTCTTCCGGGTGAGCGACGCACCGGCGCTCTCGCCGCCGACGCCACGGCGGCGTGCCGACCCTCGGAGGGGACACGTATGTCTGTCGCACTCGTCACGGGAAGCAACCGCGGGCTGGGCTTCGCCACCGCGCAGGCCCTCGGCCGCCTCGGCCATCGGGTCATCGTCACCGCACGCGACCAGGCCTCGGCCGACAAGGTTGCGGCCGACCTGAGGACGACGGGATACGACGCCGAGGGGCTGATGCTCGACGTCACATCGCCCGACAGCGTCGAGGCGGCCGCGAACCGGGTCCTGGAACTGGACGGTCGGCTGGACATCCTGGTCAACAACGCCGGAGTCCTGCCCGAGGCCACCGACGGAGAGCAGCACGAGTTCGCCTCCCTGAGGCTGTTCAAGGAGACGTACGCGACCAACGTCTTCGGCCCNGTCGCGGTCACTGAGGCGTTCCTGCCCCTGCTGCGCAGGAGCCAGGCCGGACGGATCGTCAACGTCTCCACGACGATGGGTTCGCTCCACGACCAGGCCGATTCCGCATCGCCGTACTACTCGATGGTCGTGCCGGCCTACCAGAGTTCCAAGGCGGCGCTCAACAGCGTCACGATCGCCTTGGCCAAGAAGCTCGCCGACACACCGATCAAGGTCACCTCTGTCTGCCCCGGTTTCGTGCAGACCGACCTGACGCCCGTCAACAGGGAGCAGGCCCCGCTGACCGCGGAGCAGGCGTCGGAGGTTGTCGTCCGGGCCGCGACCCTGCCCGCGGACGCGGCCTCGGGCACGTTCTTCGACCGACGCGGCGCGGTGGCCTGGTAGACGGGCGAGTTCCCGCTGGGCGCCTTCCGCGATGGCGAATCATCACGCTTCGAGTGGGCACAGTAGCAGTGAGTTGTTATTCGTGTGGTCGATCCGTGGCCGTCAGGGAGATGCGATGAGCGCCTCGATCGGATCAGCGGGCGGAGCGGCCGGAGTGGGCAGAGCGGACAGCGCCCCCGCGTCGGGCCGTCCTGCCGCGGCCGACGAGGCGCGCGCCGCCCTGGCCACGCAGGGCGCGCCGGGGTTGGCGGTGCGGCGGGTCGACGGCAGCTGCCCGCTTGCACTGTGGCTCGCCTGGCGCGGCGCCGGCCCGCCGCTGGCCGACGTCGTCCCGATGCTCGCCAATCTCGGCCTGCGGGCCGAGGACCAACATCCTCTTGAGTCAGCCGGCCTCGGCGATGGGTGCATAACCGGCGAAACCGTCAGCGTCGACGAGTATCGGATTCTCGGCCCCCCCGAGCTGGCAACCCAGGCGCTCGCCCAGGTCGGCGAGCTGGGCGAGACGCTGAGGGCGATCTGGGCGGGGCGGGCCGACAGCGACCCACTCGACCGGCTGGTGCTGACCGCGGGGCTGGCCGCCGGCGAGGTTGCGCTGCTACGCGCCCTGCTGCGGTACCTGCTGCACGCCGGGCTGCCGCTGAGCGAGGCGTACGGGCATCGGATGCTGACCGCGCGCGCGTCCTTCGCACGGGACCTCGTCGCGCTGTTCCACGCTCGGATGCGTCCCGGTGCCNAAGACCCGGACGGCGCTGCGGACCTGGCGGCCAGCCTTGACCGCGACCTGGACACGGTCGCCGGTGTCGATGAGGACCTGCTGCTCACCCGCCTGCGCGACGTCGTCCTCGCCGTCGTGCGCACCACCTACTACCTGCCGGGCGAGGCGCTCGCGGTGAAGCTCGACCCAGGCCGGCTGCGGTGGCTGCCGCGTCCCCTTCCCGCGGCCGAGGTCTTCGTGAGCACGGCGCGCTTCGACGCCCTGCACCTGCGCGCCGGGCTGGTCGCCCGCGGCGGGATCCGCTGGTCCGACCGTACTGAGGACCTGCGTGCCGAGATCGCCGGGCTGATGAAGGCACAGCGGGTCAAGAACGCGCTGATCGTGCCCGACGGGGCCAAGGGCGGCTATGTCCTGCGGCACCCCCCGGACGACCCGCGGCGACGGGAGGCCGAGGGCCGCGCCTGCTACACGGCCTTCATCCACGCGTTGCTGGCACTGACCGACAACCGGGTCGACGGGGTCACCGTCCGCCGGCCCGGGCTGGTGTGTCATGACGGCGAGGACAGCTATCTCGTCGTCGCGGCGGACAAGGNCACGGCCCGGTTCTCCGACCTCGCGAACGCGATCGCCGTCGAGTCCGGCTACTGGCTCGGCGACGCGTTCGCCTCCGGCGGCCGGACCGGCTACGACCACAAGGCGCTGGGGATCACCGCCCGGGGCGTCTGGGAGTCGGTGTGGCGCCACTTTGCCGAGCTGGGGGTGGACGCCGACGGTGAACCGATCACCGTCGTCGGGATCGGGGACATGTCGGGGGACGTGTTCGGCAACGGGCTGCTGCAGTCGGACCAGCTGCGCCTCGTCGCCGCGTTCGACCACCGACACCTCTTCCTCGACCCCGACCCCGACCCCGGCCGCTCGTACGCGCAGCGGCGGCGGCTTGCGGCGCTGCCCACCAGCAGCTGGGACGACTACGACCGGTCGGCGCTGTCCGCCGGTGGCGGAGTGTTTCCGCTGTCGGCCCGACGGGTCCCGCTGTCCCCGCAGATCCGGGCCCGACTGCGGGTGGACGCCGAATGCCTGACCGTGGACGAGCTGATCCGGTCGATCCTGCGGGCGCCGGTCGACCTGCTGTGGAACGGCGGAATCGGCACCTGGGCCAAGGCCTCGCGCGAGGACCACCACGCGGTCGGCGACAAGGCACGCGACCGCTGCCGGGTCGACGCGTCCGAACTGCGTGCGAGAGTCGTGGCCGAGGGTGGCAACCTCGGCCTGACGGAGGCGGCCAGGGTCGAGTACTGCCTGGCGGGCGGCCGGTGCAACACCGACTTCATCGACAACTCGGCCGGCGTCGACTGCTCGGACCGCGAGGTGAACCTCAAGATCGGTCTTGCTGCCGCCGGCCGCGTGCCCGGGCCGATCGGTGGGAGCTCGCCGGGTGCTGGCCCGGTGGACCCGTCTGGGCGGGACGATCTGCTGGCGGCGGCCACGGACGAGGTCGTGCAGCTGGTCCTCGCCGACTCTGCCCGGCAGGTGCTGTCGCTGAGCGTCTCCGAACGGCAGGCCGCCGAGTCGGTCGAGGGCATGGCTCGGCTCACCGGTCACCTCGTCTCNGCGGGCATCCTCGACCCGTCCGTCGACCCCGTCCCGGACCAGGAGGTGATGCGCGCGCGGATGGGCAGGGGCCCGGTGCTGACCCGTCCCGAGATCGCCATTCTGCACGCCTACGGCAAACGCGAGGTCGTCGGCGAGCTCGTCGGGTCGGACCTGCTGGCCGAGCCGGCGACCGCCGAGGCGCTGGACGCCTACCTGCCGGCCACGCTCCGTCCCCTGATCGGTCCGCGGTTTGACCGGCATCCGCTGTGGCGGGCGATCGCCGCCTCCCAGCTCGCCAACGACCTCGTCGACCGGGTCGGCGCCGGCTTCCTGTTCCGGCTGGAGGAACTGACCGGTGCGCTGCCGGTTGACGGTGTCCGTGCCTTCCTCATCACCCGGGACCTGTTCGGGCTGGCCTGGGTCTGGGAGGCGGTCGACGGCCATCACCAGCCGGCCGCCGGAACGCCGTCGCGGGCCCGCCGCCGTGGCGACGTGCCCGGCGGCGACCGGGTCGACGCCGCCGTCGAGGCCCTGCTGCAGTGCCGCATGCTGCAGGAGTACGCGGCCCAGTGGCTGTTGCGGCGGCGGCCGAGGCCGCTGGACCTGACCGCCGAGACCATGCGGTACTACGACGGCGTCAGCGAGGTGGCGATGGCACTGCCGGAGACGCTGCGCCGCCTGGGCGCCCGGGAGGAACTCGACGCCATCGAGACCGTGCGGCGCCGCCTGCTCGGCGCGGGTCTGNCGCTGCGCGCGGCGGAGCAGGTCGCGAGGCTGAAGGTGATGGTCAACGCCCTCGACATCGTCGACGTGGCGCTGCAGCACGACATCGCGGTGACCGAGGTGCTGACCGAGTACTTCGACCTCGGCGTTCGGCTCGGGCTGGGCCGGCTGACCACCCGCATCGTCGACCGACCCGGGGACTCCTACTGGGAGACGATGGCGAAGGCGTCGCTGCGGTCGAAGCTTGCCAGCAGCCATGCCCGGCTGGTCGAGGCGCTGCTGGCGAGGGCGGGCGGCGATCTGGACACGGCGGTCAGGCGGGCCGCCCGCAGCGGCGGCGTCGGCCGGGTCCGCGCGGTGGTGGACGAGGTGGAGGAGGCGTCGGAGGTCACCAGTGCCATGGTGGCCGCGGTCGTGCTCCGGCTCGACGACCTGGCGGACCTCGTCTCCTGAGGGACCTCGTCTCCTAAGGGATCGCGGTCTCCTGAGGGATCGCGGTCCCCTGAGGGAGNGCGCCCTAGGCTGAGTGGGTGTTCGTGGCGTATCTGTCGGCTTTCGCGTGCGCCGTCTGCTATGGGGTCGGTTCGATCCTGCAGAGCGTCGGCGCCCGCCGGACCGCGACGACCGCCGGCGCCCTGGATCCCCGCCTGCTGGTGCGGCTTGCGACGCAGGCTCCCTACCTCGCCGGGATGGGGCTGGACCTGATCGGCTGGCTGCTCTCGCTGGTCGCGGTGCGGGCCCTGCCGCTGTTCGCCGTCCAGGCGATCCTGGTGGCCAGCGTCGGCGTGACGGCCGTGCTGGCGAGGGTCTTCCTGGGGCTCCGGCTGCGCCGGGCCCAGGTGGGCACTCTGGTGGTCCTCGGGCTCGGGGTGGTGCTGCTCGCGGTCACCGCCGCGCCGGGGAAGCCGCGACCGGTGGGGTCGACGGCCGCCGTCCTGATCGCGCTCGGCATCCTGCCGACGGCCCTGGGCTGTCTCTGGGCTGGCCGGGCGCTGTCCGAGGGGCGCGCCGTCCTCGCCCTCGGCGGCCTGTCCGGCCTGGCGTTCGGCGGGACGGCGCTGTGCGCCCGCGCGTTGGAGGCCGACCACACCCTCGTCGACGTCGTCGCGGATCCGCTGTCCTGGGCGCTGCTGGTCTACGGGGTGGTCGGCATGGTCGCGTTCGCCGCGGCGCTGCAGCGGGGCTCGGTCACGATCGCCATGGCGGGGCAGGCCACGGCGGAGACCGTCGCTCCCGCGCTCATCGGACTGACCCTGCTGGGCGACCACGCCAGGTCGGGCAGCGGTGGTGTCGCGGCGACCGGGTTCGTGCTCACGGTCCTCGCGGCGGCCTGGCTCGCCGCCCACAGCCACGTCGAGCCCGCCGAGGTCGCCGCAGGGCTTCCTTCGGAAGCTGTGGGTCCGGACGTCCCGACGGCTCCGGCTCCGGCTGCGGCTCCGGCTCCGGCTGCGGCTCAGAGCCAGACCTGGCGTCGGACCGATCGGCGTCGGTGACCGCTCGCGGGGCAGGTATCCGCCGTGGCAGTCGAGCGGCGCGGGCGAGGTGGCGGGCATGGGTGATGTCCTGATCGGGACGGCGTCCTGGACGGATCCGACGTTGCTGCGGTCGGGGTGGTATCCGCCGGAGGTCACCACCGCCGAGCAGCGGTTGCGCTACTACGCCCGGCAGTTCTACTACGCCCGGCAGTTCCCGCTCGTCGAGGTCGACGCCACCTACTATGCCCCGCCCGCGGAACAGACCGTGCGGATGTGGGCGGCCCGGACCCCGCCCGGGTTCACCTTCAACATCAAGGCGTTTTCGCTGCTGACGGGGCATCCGACCCGTCCCGGCGTGCTGTACTCCGATCTGCGGGGCCTGGTCCCGGCGGACCGGAAGAACCTGTACCTGAAGGACGTCGACACCGGGGTCGTCGATCAGGTGTGGGAGCGGTTCCTCGCCGCGCTGGATCCGCTGGCCGAGGCGGGCAAGCTCGGCGCCGTGCTGTTCCAGTTTCCCCAGTGGTTCCCGATCAGCGCCGCGAACAAGCGGTACATCCTGGAATGCCAGCAGCGGTGCCGGCCNCTGCGGATCTGCGTCGAGTTCCGGAACCACACCTGGATGGACGGGCGCAACCGCGACGAGACCCTCGACTTCCTCACCTCCTACGCGCTTCCCTACGTCTGCGTCGACATGCCCCAGGGCCACCCGAGCTCGGTCCCGCCGGTGCTCGCCGCGACCGCGGATCTCGCGGTCGTCCGCTTCCACGGGCACAGCGAGAAGTGGACGAGCCGCGACATCCACGAGCGCTTCGGATACCGCTACAGCGAGGAGGAGCTGCAGGACTGGGCGCCGAAACTGCGCCGGCTGGCGGACNCCGCCGCCCGCACCCAGGTGCTCATGAACAACTGCTGCGCCGACTACGCGCAGCGTAACGCCCGCCAGCTCGCCGACCTGCTGGCCGCACTCGACGGCGCGAACCCGGTCGTGGCCGAGGGGCGTTGAGCCCGGCTGCGGCCGGGAGCGCGGCCGCCTCAGCGTTCGGGCGTGGCGAGGATCTTGAACAGCATGGTGTTGGCGCTGGTCAGCGCCTGGGTGTCGACCGAGCGCAGGCAGGCGACGAGACCGGCCTTCGCGACGAACGTGACCAGGCCCATCACGGCCCACAGGCCGCCGCCGAGGTCGACGCAGAACCCCTCGCCGGTCGCGTGCTCCACGACCAGGGCAACCAGCACGGTCGGTTCGTCGACGATCTCGTTGTAGACGGTGGAACTGAGCACCAGCACGGCCTGGGGCGTCGGGCCGGTGTTCGCGGTCCAGATCTCCCCACGCCGTGGTGCTCTCACGGGGCGGTGTCGGTCAGGCCGGGATGTCCGGTCGCCGCGAGGTCCTGCTGGTTGGCCTCCCCGAAGGCCAGGGCCGCCTGCGCCACGGCCGGGTCGGNCCGCAGCCAGGCCCCGTGCGCGGCGCAGCGCCGGCGCATGTCCTCTGCGTCGAGCACGCCCTCGATCCACGCGTTCATCGAGGTCTGGTCGGCCTCGGCGTAGCGCCGGACCGACTCGTAGGCCTCGTCCGAGAGACGCAGTGTGATCGTCCGGCTCATGCGACTCATGCTAGCAAGATCTGCTGTCATGGCATGGCGCATGAGCGATGCGGGACACGTGCCAGTTCGCTGACCAGCCGTGCTGTGCCTCCGTACGCTGAAGGTCTGTTTCATGGCGGCAAGTTCATGAGGACAAGGAGCACGAACCAGTGTCGACCGCGTCTGCTTCCTCCCCGCTCGAGTCCGCCGCCGGCGGCGTGCGCATGCCCGCGATCTACGCCACCCAGGGCGCCCCGCCGCTGATCGACCATCCGCACTGGACCGCCGAGCTCGCGGCGTGGGGCCGGGCGCTGCCGCGCCCCCGGGCGATCCTGGTGATCTCCGCGCACTGGGAGCAGAACCCGATCGCGTACGGCGCGACGACCACGCCCGTCCCGCTGTACTACGACTTCTACGGCTTCCCCGAGCGCTTCTACCAGCTGCGCTACCCGGCTCCGGGGGCTCCCGACCTCGTGGCCGAGGTCGCCCGTCTGCTCGGTCCCGGCCAGCCGCTCGTCGCGCAGCCCGACCGCGGGCTCGACCACGGGGCCTTCATCCCGCTGATCTACATGTATCCGGACGCGGACGTTCCCGTGCTGCAGATCTCCCTGCCCACGGAGGATCCGGTGGGCCTGCTGGAGCTCGGCCGGCGGCTGGCGCCGCTGCGGGACGACGGCGTGCTGATCTTCGCCACCGGCCTGCTCACCCACTCCACCGGCCACGCCGACCTGTCGAACCCGGACAGCAGCCCCCACCCCGACGTGGCCGCCTTCGACGCCTGGGTGGCCGACGCGCTCGGCCGAGGCGACCTCGATGCCCTGGTGCACTACCGCGACCGCGCTCCCGGGGTGCGCCGGGCGCTGCCGAGCCAGGAACACTTCGTCCCGCTGTTCGTGGCTCTGGGCGCCGCTCTCGACACCCCCGGGCCGGTGATCTTCCCGCATCACGGCTTCTGGTACGGCAACTCGATGCGTTCGGTCCAGTTCGGCGCGGCGGCGACGGCCGACGTCCCGGCCTGACCGGCCGCCCCGCTGTTCCGAGCCCCGGCCACGATACAGTTACGTAAGGGGCATTGGTCTCGCGTGGCGGCCTTGACGGCTACTCCATACCTGCCCAATGGAGTCACTCGTACTGGTGGAGTGGGGGGTGGCTACCTCGGACCGGTCGCCTCGGCGTGGGCGCCGCCGGCGGTGCGGACCTGGCGGTGCAGGTAGTAGAGCCAGGGCGGGATCGTCGCCCAGAACACGATGATGTTGCCGATGACCACCCCTCTGGCGCCGCCGACCAGCAGGCCGGTGACCGGGCAGGCCAGCAGGAACGGCACGAAGAACAGGTTGATCCAGAAGGTGAGCCGGGTCTTGCCGAAGGCATAGAGCACCGCGGCGGGGCCGACCGCGAGTCCCGGGCCCACCTGCGCGACGACGGCGAGCAGCAGCAGGTCGTGGGTCTGTCCCCAGGTGTCGCCGAGCAGGGCCGCGCCGAAGTCGGCGGGCAGCAGCATGAACGCCAGCCCCCACAGCGAGCTGGAGACGACCACGAGCCCGGAGACCAGGTAGGCGCCGCGGATGACCTGGCCGGGGGGCATGTGCTTGCGCCGCGNGAACTCGGGGATGGCGAAGCTCATCAGCGCGACGGCCAGGTTCGTCGTGGGGGCCAGCAGAGTCTGCAGCCCGCGCAGGGCCCCGACGAGCGACGTGGAACCGACGGCCCCGATGACCAGGGTGGACGTCTGCTGGGCGCCCTGCAGCGAGATGAACTCCGCGGTCATGAAGCCGGTTGTCTCGCGGTGGCCGGTGAACCAGGCCAGCGCGCGCCGCGGATCGGGCCAGGCATGGTGCTGCGCGACGCCGACCAGCGCGGCGAGGGCGGCCGCCGCCCCCCAGACCAGCACCATCGCCGCCGCCCCGCCGCCGGTGTCCGAACCGGCGGCGAGCAGGCCGACCCCCACGGCCAGCCCCGCCGCCCAGACAAGGTCATTACCGACGGCGAGCAGGGGACGGCCCTGGGCGAACGAGGCGTAACGCCAGGCGTCCTGCACGAGCAGCGCTGGCATGATCACGCCCATCGCGACGAGGTTCAACCCCACCGCGCCGCGCAGGGCGGCTCCGACGACGAGCAGACCCACGCCGACGACGACGCCGAGCGCCAGCGCCGTGCCGGCCGCGGCCCGCACCGCCGAGCGGAACGTCGTCGCCGGGACGTCGGCGTAGCTGATCCCCAGCGGCGCCGTCCCGGCCGCTCGGGCCAACCCGACGATCATCGCGAAGATCGTGTAGGCGATCGCGAACGCGCCGAACTCGCTGGAATCCACCCGGCGGGCGATGATGAAGTTGATCGCCGCGTTGGTGCCGCTCGACACCACCTGGTCGCCGACCGTCCACAGCGCGGTGACCCGGCTGCTCGACCGCGGGGGCGCGGGCGCGGGCTCCGCCGGGATGTCCACGTGAGCCAGATCACGGTAGGTGACCGCGTCGCCGAGTCGGACCGGGTGGTCGGGGTGCCGAGGCTGCGGCACCCACTCGCCCCTGCCGGTTGCGCGGTCCGCGCTGAGCCTCACGTCGTCATCCACGTCGATTCCCTCGCGCCCGTCCGGGGTCTCCGCGGGACAGGCGGGCGCCGGCGAACGGCCCGAAGTCCTGGTCGGACGGGTCTTCTGCGCGCCGGCGGCCGCGCCTTGCCGCGCTCGGCCCCCGGCCTCGTCCGATCACGTCGCCGCGGCTCCGCCCATGCCGGTCCCGACTCTACCGTGACGTAACTGTCATCTTTGGGTAAGCGGGCGGGCACGGTGGCGGCTCAGCGCAGCGCGGCAACGATCACGCGGGTGTTGTGCTCCTCCATCTGCAGGTAGGTGGCCCCGTCGGAGCCGGCGGGGCCGAGGGAGTCGCCGTAGAGCGAGTCCTCCCCGGCCTCGACCCGCACGCCGGCCTCGGTCGCGATGGTCCGCGCGGTCCGCGGCGGCAGCGACGACTCGGAGAAGACGGCCTTGGTCCCGGTACTGCGGATCCTGTCGACGATCGTCCGGATGTTGCTGCCGGACAGCTCCGCGGCGGTGTCGAAGCTCGGGATGATCGAGCCGACGAAGGTCAGGCCGTAGCGCTCGATGTAGTAGCCGAAGGCGTCGTGGTTGGTGACCAGCTTGCGGTCGGCCGGCGGGATCGTGGCGATCTGACGCCGGATGTCGCCGTCGAGCACGTCGAGCTTCTTGTCGTAGATGATCCGGTTGGCGTGGAAGTAGCCGGCGTTCGCGGGATCGGCCTGGGCGAGCCCGCGTTCGATGTCCGCGACCATGATCTTGGCGTTGAGCGGGTTGTGCCAGATGTGCGGGTCGCCGGCCTTCTCCTCGTCCCCGCTGNCGGCCCGGATGGTCACGCCGCGGCTCGCGTCGACCCGGATGCCGTCGAAGCCGGCGGCGCCGACGGCGTCGTCGAGCCAGCTCTCCAGCCCGACGCCGTTCTCGACCAGCACCTTGGCGTCGGCGACCGCCTCGATGTCGGCCGGGGTGGGCTCGTAGTCGTGCGGGTCGACGTTGGGCTTCAGCAACTGGGCGACGCGGACCCGGTCCCCGCCGACGACCCGGGTGAAGTCGGCGACCTGGCTGGTCGTGGCGACGACCGGCAGCCGCCCGCCGGCGCCGGCGTTGCCGCTTCCGGCGGAGGACGAGCCGCAGCCGGCCAGGAGGGCCGCGAGCAGGGCCAGGCCGGCGACCCCGGCGGCGAGCCGGGTGGGGGTGGGGATGACGGGCACGGGATCCTCACTTCGCAGAGCGGACACCCCTGATGAAAACGATTCCGAAAACGGATGTCAATAAGAGGGGTCGGGTCGTCCGCGCCGCGGGTGGCTCGGCGGCGGTCGGGTCAGCGCAGGACCTGGGGTTGCTGCTGGGTGATGCAGTGGATTCCGNCGCCGTGGCCGAAGATCACCCGCGCGTCCACGGGTTCGACCCGGCGGGTCGGGTACAGCCGGGCGAGCAGGTCGAGGGCGTCGGCGTCGCGGGGGTCGTCGAAGACTCCGGCGACGACCAGGCCGTTGGCGACGTAGTAGTTGAGGTAGGAGTAGCCGGCCGGGCCCCCGTCGACCTCCAGCACGGTGGGCGCCGCGATCTCGACGACCTCCAGCGGGCGGCCGGCGGCGTCGTGGCTGGCCCGCAGCAGCGCGGCCAGCTCCCGGGTCGTGGCATGGTCGGGATGCGCCGGGTCGGGCTGGCTGTGCACGGCGACGAGGCCGGGCCGGACGAACGCGGCGACGACGTCGACGTGCCCGCGGGTGCCGAACCGGTCATAGTCGCGGGCGAGGCCCCGCGGCAGCCAGATCGCGCGGGTCGTGCCGAGTTGGGCGTGCAGCTCCGCCTCCACCCGGGCGCGGTCCCAGCCGGGGTTGCGGTGCGGGTCGAGCTGGACCGTCTCGGTCAGCAGCACGGTGCCGGCACCGTCCACGGCGATCCCGCCGCCCTCGTTCGTCAGCGCCGAGTGGCGTGCCACCGCGCCGGCCCGCGCGGCGACGGCCGTGGCCAGCAGCCGGTCCGCGTCCCAACGCGCCCAGTCCTGGGCGCCCCAGCCGTTGAAGACCCAGTCGACGGCGCCCAGGTGCCCGTCGCCGTCGATCGTGAACGTCGGGCCGCTGTCGCGCATCCAGGCGTCGTCCAGCGCAAGCTCGATCACGGTGACGGCGGGGGGGACCAGCCGGGCCGCCGTCGCGCCCTGATCCGGGCCGGCGATCAGGGTGACCGGCTCGTGGCGGCTGATCGTCGTCACCACGCGGGCCCAGGCGGAGCGCGCCGCGGCGAGGCCGGGGGAGCCCTGCGCGCCGAAGGTGTCGTTCGGGGGCGGGAACGCCATCCAGGTCCTGGCATGCGGCTCCCACTCGGCCGGCATCCGACGGGCGGCGGGAGCGGGGGGCACGGCGGTCATCATCGCAGGCGCGACGTCCGCGACCCGCCGGCCGCCGACCGGCGGCGGGGCGCGGCCGGGGCGCAGCCGAGACGGGGCGGGGCACGGCGTGGTGCCGCGCGGGCCAGCGAGGCCGGCGGGGTGCGGCGAGGCCGGCGGGGTGCGGCGGGGGCCGGCGGGGCGTGCCGGGCGTGAGAGCATCGGGGGATGCTGACGATCACCAGCATCGGGGTGCCCGGTTCGCCGGCCCGGGTGGCGCCGCCGACGCGCGCGCCGCTGCGGATCGCCGCGGTGCAGCACCGCTGGCATCCCGACCCGGCCGAGCACGCCGCCGCGCTGCGGGCGGGCGCGGTCGCCGCGGCCGAGCTCGGCGCCCGGCTCGTCTGCTTCCAGGAACTGACGCTGTCGCGCTACTTCGCCGACGTGCCGCCGGAGGGCCAGCCGCCGACAGACCGAGGGCCGGACGTACGGGTGCCGGACGGGCGCCTCCCGGCGGTCGGCGCCCGGCCCGCGGGAGGCGGTACCTGGCCCGCGGCGCTGGCCGAGAGCGTCGACGACGGGCCGACGCGCACCCTCGCCGCCGGTCTCGCCGCCGAGCTCGGCGTGGCCGTGCACATGTCGCTCTACGAGCGGGCGGACGGGCCCGACGGGCTGGGTTTCAACACCGCCATCGTCGTCGGGCCGGACGGCGCGCTGCTCGCCCGCACCCGCAAGATGCACATCCCGGTCACCGCCGGCTACCACGAGGACCGGTACTTCCGGCCCGGGCCGNCCGGGGCGGACAGCTTCCCGGTCGTCGAGCTGCAGCAGGGGCGCTTCGGCTTTCCCACCTNCTGGGACCAGTGGTTCCCGGAGCTGGCCCGGGCGTACTCGCTCGCCGGCGCCGACGTCCTGGTGTACCCGACCGCGATCGGCTCCGAGCCCGATCATCCCGGCTTCGACACCGAACCGCTGTGGCACAACGTCATCGTCGGTAATGGGATCGCCAACGGCACGTTCATGGTGACGATCAACCGGGTCGGCACGGAGGGCGCCCTGACCTTCTACGGCAGCTCGTTCATCAGCGACCCGTACGGACGGGTGCTGGTCCGGGCGCCGCGGGACGTCCCGGCGGTGCTGGTCGCCGACCTCGACCTGGACCAGCGCCGCGACTGGCTGGCGCTGTTCCCGTTCCTCACCACCCGCCGTCCCGACGCCTACGCCGGCCTGGCCGAGCCCGGCGCGGGCGGCGTCGACGGCCGCTGATCGGCGCCCGGACTCACCTCACGTCGCGCACCGATCTTCGACGGGTCGTAGAACCCAGGGCGGGGATCACCTAGACTGTCGCGGCGTGGAGGCATCCGCCGGACCGGTCGCGCGAGGCCTGCGGGCCGGCGTGTTCGGCGCGGTGTGCGTCGCCCTCGGCGTGGTCGCGCACGTTGCCGCCCACGGAGCGGCCCCAGCACCGTGGGCGCTGCTCGCCGGCCTGGTCGCCGTGACGGTGGTCAGCGGCGTCTGCGCCGGTCCGGCCCCGTCGTTGCCGCTCGTCGTCGGCCTGATGGCGGCCACCCAGGCAGGGCTGCACGCCGCCTTCGGTGCGTGGCCGGGCGCCGCCTCGGGTCCGGACCTGTCCCGGCTGCTGTGCGCGGCGCCCGGCGCGCACGCCACGGCGGCCACGGCGCTGCTGCGCCGCGAGGGCCTGCTCGCGACCGTCGGTGGTGCGGCGCCTCATCCGGCGCTGATGCCCGCGATGGCGCACGGCGGTGGGCTGCTGGTGATGTCCGGTGCGCACCTGCTGGTGGCGGGGCTGACCGCCTGGTGGCTGCGACGCCTCGACGCGGCCGTGGGCGTCACCGGTGCCCTGGTGGGAGTGCTCGCCCGTGGCCTGTGCAGGCTGCTCGGATCGCCGGCCGCCCCCGCTCCGGTCGGCATCGCCCGCCGCCGGCCACGCCCGGCGATGCCGCCCGCCGGCTGGCCGCGCCCGGCCGGGCTGCGCCACAGCGTCGTCCGCCGAGGCCCTCCGCAGGTCTGCTGACGCGGCCCGGACCCACCGTCCGCCTCACCCCGGCGATCCTGAGCCAGGACGAGTGGCTCCGAACCTCGCGTGACCCTGGGTAACCGGCCTGCCAGCCGTGTCCGCGCCGCCCGACCACTGCCGCCAGCCCGCCAGCCGCCGCCGTTTCCGGCCAGATCGAGGCCAGATCGAGGCCAGATCGTGCCGAGGTTTCGGCACGGTTCTGCGGCCCAGAAGCGTACCTACCCCTCGGCATGATTCTGCGCACAGATGATCACAGAATGTGACGAAGGGGGCGGTGCGGCCAGTGGGCATCCCGAGCGCCGAGGCNACCCCGGCGCCCCCGAGGCATCCCCGCACCTGCGTCCCGGACCGTGCCGACGGCGCGGGTACCGGCCGCCACGCCCTCACACCTGGAGTTCCCATGCCCGACGGAGTTCCCCTCCGCGACAACCTCCGCGACAACGCCCACGACCTGCCGCTGCTGTTGGGGAGCGCTGCGTGAACGGCGGGGAGACGTCGGACCGGCCGGCGCCGGGTTCGTCGCCCGCCGACCCGGCCGCTCCGCCCGCCGACCCGGCCGCTCCGCCCGCCGTCCCGGCCGCTCCGGCCGTGGATCGCCGACCCGGGCTGCACCGGCGTCGGGTGCTCGCCGGCGCAGGGCTGTTCGGCCTGGGTGCCGGGGCCGGCACCGGCGTGACCGTGGGGACGCAGCGGCTGGTCCCCGAGCGGGCCGATCCGGTCGGAGCGGTCCGCCGGGCGGTGCTGGCCCCCGTGGCGGGCGACGGTGTCCACCAGCCGGGCATCGCCGCGCGCGCGCCCGCCCACCTGGTGTTCACCGCCTACGACCTGACGGCGACCGATCCGGTGGCGNCCCGGGCGGCCCTCGGCGCGGTGCTGCGGGCCTGGACCGACGGAGGCCAGACGCTGATGCGAGGTGCGTCTCAGGGCGGTCTGCCTCAGGGCGGTCTGCCTCAGGGCGGTCTGCCTCAGGGCGGCGTGTCCCAGGGCGGTGTGGTCGGGAGCGGTGTGGTCCGGAGCGGTGCCGCGGGGATGGGTCGGGAGGCGGCGGGCCTGGGGCCGGCGGGGCTGACGGTGACGGTGGGGATCGGGGCGGCGGGGCTGCGCCGGGCGGGCCTCGACGCGCGCATCCCCGGGCCGCTCGCGGACATCCCGGCCCTGCCCGGCGACCGGCTGGAGGCGGCCCGCGGCGGCGGGGACCTCGCCGTCCAGGTCTGCGCCGAGGATCCGATGGTCGCGTTCGCCGCGGCGCGGCAGCTCGGTCGGCTCGCCGCCGGCCTGGTCCGGCCCCGCTGGGNGCAGCGCGGCTTCCAGCGCACCGCGGCGGCGGCCGCCGACCCGACGGCCACCCCGCGCAACCTGATGGGGCAGCTCGACGGCACGAACAATCCGCGGCCGGGCTCAGCCCAGTTCGACCTCGCCGTGTGGGCCGCCGGGGGCCCGGCCTGGATGCGCGGCGGGACCTACCTGGTGTGCCGGCGGATCCGGATGCTGCTGGAGAGCTGGGAACGGCTGACCGAGGACGCCCGCGGCGAGGTCGTCGGGCGCCGGATCGACGACGGGGCGCCGCTGTCCGCACCGCCCGCGGCCGCCGGCGGCGGCGAGGACACGGCTTCGGACTTCGCCGCCCGCGGCCCGGACGGCCGGCCCCTGATCGCCGACAATGCCCACATCCGCCTGTCCAACCCGCAGTTCCACGGCGGTGTCGCCATGTTCCGCCGCGGCTACTCCTACGACGACGGCCTCGACGCCGCCGGCGAGCCGGACGCCGGGCTGTTCTTCCTGGCGTTCCAGGCCGATCCGCGCACGTCGTTCGTGCCGGTGCAGCGCACCCTCGCGGCCTCCGACGCGCTGAACACGTTCATCCGGCACACGGCCAGCGCGCTGTTCGCCGTCCCGCCGGCACCGCCGGCCGGCGGCTACCTCGGCCAGAGCCTGCTGGAGGAGGCCTGAGCCGGCACGGTGCCGGCGGACGGTTCGGTGCCGGCGGACGGTTCGGTGCCGCGGACGGCTCAGTGCCCGGCGGCCAGGGAGACCAGCGCCCGGGCGTAGCGCTGCGCGCAGTACGGCGCGGGATGGACGAAGTCCACGATGCACCGGTGGCCGTTGAGCTCGGTGTTGAAGGCCATCGCCGGATGGATCGCCCGCGCGGCCCGTTCCGAGTAGTGGACCCGGCCCGGGAACTCGTCGGCGAGCTCGCGGTACAGGTCGTTGAGGCGTGCGCTGCCCAGCATCCAGCCGTGCAGGCGGGAGGCCGGCGTCGTCCAGTCGACCTGGCCGGACGTGCTGTTGAACGAGGACGGCACGGCCGCCGCCAGCACGATCCGCCGCACCCCGTGGCGCAGGTACCAGCGGATCTGGTCGGTCAGCTCGGTGCGGTAGGTGGCGACGAGCTGGGTGCCGTCGAGGTTGCCGGGATTGTTGCCGTTCCAGTTCAGGACCACGGTGCGCGGCCGGCCCGCCGCCGCCAGGTCATCGGAGATCAACGGCGAGGTGGCGTCGGCGTAGACGCCGGGGGTGAGTCCCGAGTAGCCGACGAGACGGACCGGGGCCGTGTCGGTGGACCTGGCGGCGACGGTGACCATGGAGTCGCCGACCACCAGGGCGGGCTGCCGGGACCCGCCGCCGCCCGACCGGCCGCCGAGGATCACCGCGATCGCGAGCGCGGCCAGCACGGCGAGGGTCAGCCAGGACCTGGCCGTACCGCGAGCGCTTCCAGGCGCCGCGGGCGACGTGGGCCGATGCGTCCGGGTATCCACCTCCGCCCGTGGCGTCGCCGGGTCGCCGTGCGCGGATCGGCGTGGGGTCGGCGAGATCTCGGGACCTTCTTTCCGTCCGGGGCGCCGTTGGCCGTGGTCGGCGAGGCTTTCCGTTCCCGGATACCCGGGAGCGTCGCGATAAACCGGTTGACCGGGTACGCACCACCGCCCGCCGTCGTCCATTGGGAAAAAGATGGCGACTCCCCGGAAACCGTTGATAAATGCGCTCTCGGAGGATCCGGCGGAAAAGGTGCGGGTCAGCGGGGGGATTGGCTGCGCCGGGCATTCAGCGCGGCNACCGTCGGGACGAGATCGCCGATGGTGGTGAAGTCGGTCGCGACGAATGTCGGGGTCAGGCCGGCCCGTTCACAGCGGCGCAGGTGGGCGAGCAGGGCGGGTTCCCGGTTCACCGAGTCGGCGTAGGTCCGGCCCGGATCGTCGCCCTCCACCCAGTGGTTGACGAGGAGCATCGGCGCGGTGCGAGAACCACGCCCGACGCGGCAGGTGAACCCCGCCGGGGAGGGCACGTCGAACGGCGTGTCCGCCCCGTACCGGAAGAACCGCCGATACCAGGTCTTCGGCACGTCGGCGTTCTCCGCGAAGACCACCAGCCGGCGGTCGGTCGCGACCAGGTGCCCCAGCGTCGGCCAGCGCCCGTGCGGGTCCGCGGGGGGCGTCACGATCCGGTGCAGCAGCCCGACCCGGCGGAAGGCGGCGATCACCTCCCCGGGTGGCACCGAGTCCTGCAGGATCAGCGTCACGACCTCGGACGGGTTGCGTGCCAGCCAGTCGTCGACCGAGCGCAGGGCGTCCTCGAGGTTCACCGAGCCGAACTGGCACACGCTGTGACACAGCCACAGGCCGGGCCGGGCCGAGCGGGCCCCCCGGGCCAGCGGCGCCAGCGCGTCGCGTTCCCGCGGGCGCAGGCCCGCCAGGAAGGTCTCCACCTGCGTCGGCGTCGTCCAGTGCTGCACGTCGAGCAGCAGCGCCCGCACGCCGGTGTCGAGCTGGCCGACGAGGTCCGGATCCTGCGTCGCACCGACGAAGTCGGCGGCGCTGGAGGCCATCGCGTTGTGGCTGGCGGCGTAGACCGCCTCGTCGTAGCGCAGCCCGCACAGCCCCCGGCCACCGTTGCAGCTCGCCGCCTCCCCGCCGAACCGCGCCGGTGTCACCAGCCACGAGCAGCTCAGCAGCACCGCCGCGGACGCCGCCATGACCACCGACCGGCGCCGGGTGAACGGCCGGCGCCGGCGCCGCACGAACAGGCCGACGAGACCGAGCAGGCACCCCGCCAGCGCCACTCCCGCGGCCACCTGGCTCCACACCGTGCGGATGCTGCCGATCATGTTTGCCTGCAGGTCGTGCAGCAGATCCCGCGCCCGCAGAGGCAGCGTCGGGTTGGCGCCGACCACGCCGGCCGTCGGGTCGCCGACCAGGGTGGGCAGCAGCAGGCCGAGCAGCAGCGCGGCGGCCCCGCCGACCACCATCCCCCCGGCAACCAGCAGGATCGTGTCGCCGCGCCGGCAGCGGGCGCGGCGGGCGGCGAGCAGGACCGCCAGCACGGCCACGGCCGCGAACAGCGCTCCCACGGTGACCGTGCCGTAGCGGCCCAGGTCGTGCAGCACGTGCAGCAGGCCCACGCCGGCCGACTCGTGCGCACGGGCCAGCGGCGTGCCCAGGTCGAGCTGGTCGCCGGCCAGCCGCCGGCGCAGGTCGGCCAGCGCCGCCTCGTCGCCCTGGAACAGCAGGGGCCCGACCACGGCAAGCGCGGCCGGCACCTTCCCCTGTCTCAGCAGGCCGACGACCTGGCCGCCGACCCGGGCCCGCTCGGCGTCGGGGAGCCGGGCCAGCAGCACCGAGCCGATCTGGTCGGCCTGCTCGCCCGTCAGGTCCATCGTGGGGATTCCNGCGGGTCGGCGTCCCTGTGCCATCTGGTCGAGGCCGCCGACCAGCACCTGCGTGACGGCGGCGACGTCGTGGGCCTGGAAGGTCGGCGTGCCCGACACCTGCCCGGCCAGGTAGATGGTGGCGAGCTTCGCGATCGCCGCGAACGTCGGGCGCAGGTCGACGCTGAGCGTCAGCGCCGGGCGCTGGCCGGCGAGATAACCCGAGATCTGGGCGCTGAGGGAGTCCACGGCGCCGCGCACCGCCGCCGCCGGCGCGACCAGCCGCAGGTTGTCGACGACGACGTCCGGCGGGACGGGCAGCCCGGCGAGCAGGTCCCGGGTGACGCCGGCCAGCGCCGGGTCGGCCAGCACCTCGTCGTAGAGCCGGCGGTAGAGGTCGGTCTCGTCGACGGCCTGCCGGTAGTAGGCGGCGCGCTGGACGGTGAGGTTCGTCGTCAGCGCCACGACCGCCACCGGCCAGCACACCATCGCCACGGCCAGCGCCAGGGCTGTCCACGCCCGCACGCGCCGCACGGCTGCGGCGGAGACGTCGAGGCGGCGCACCGTGGGGACATGCCCGGTCGGGATGGCCCCGATGCCGCCACGGCACCGGGGTCACACTTTCCCCTGATCGGTGGGCCGCCCGGTGGCGGGCGGTGACCTACCGCTCGACGGCCTACCGCTCGACCTGGGTCTTCAGGTCATACAGGGCGGACTCGACCAGCTTGTCCTCCGCCTTGCGGCGCAGCAGGCCGGGGATCGGCACCTTCAGCTCGACCGTCAGGTCGTAGGTCACCTCGGTGCTGCCGTCGCCGAGATCGGTCAGCGTGTAGCTGNCGTCCAGCGTGCGCACCCGGTCCGACTCGAGCATCGTCCAGGTGACGGAGTTCGGACCGACCCAGTCGTAGACGAGGGCGTAGNCCTCCTTGCCGAAGGTCGTCTTCGCCTGGAAACGGGCCTTCGCCGGCAGGCCGGCCGGCGTGGTCTCGATGACCTCCGCGGACTTCACCGGCTCCGACCAGTCGGGATACCGGCTGATGTCGGCGATGACGGCCAGAATCGCCGCGGGCTGGGCCTTGATGACGATCGTGGACGAGACGTGATCGGCCATAATGGCAGGTCCTCCACATATTCCGGGTACGTACTGGATTCGGCGGCGACCAATCGTGGCAGCACTGCCGATCTTTCCTGACGCGAAACGGAACGTATAAGAACCTGGGCGTATCGTAAACATAAAACACCCGAACGTGTGAAAACGCGGTTCGGTCACGGGTGTTCGACCGGTCACGCGCGTAAGGGCGGCTCCGCCGACGGCTGCCGCAGCGGCCGCGCCCGACCGTGGATAAACCGCCGCGGATATGCACCCTCGGCCCGGCGATGTCGTTCCGCCGAGCCGAGGGGCCGATTGTGCGGCCGATTACGGCCGGTCGTCCCTTGGTGTCGTCGCTGTTGTTGCCGTTGTTAGGCGGGGTCGTAGGCGAGGTTGGGGCGCAGCCAGCGCTCGACGTCGCCGACGCCGAGTCCGCGCCGGCGGGCGTAGTCCTCGACCTGGTCCCGGCCGATGCGCCCCACGGTGAAGTACTTCGACTCGGGATGGGCGAAGATGATCCCGCTGACGGCCGACGCCGGGGTCATCGCGAACGACTCGGTCAGGCCCAGGCCGGCCTGGCCGGCGTCGAGCAGGTCGAACAGCGCCTGCTTCTCGCTGTGGTCGGGGCTGGCCGGGTAGCCGAGCGCCGGGCGGATGCCACGGAAGCGCTCCGCGTGCAGGTCCGCGAGGCTCGGCTCGGCGTCCGGTTCGAACCACTCGCGGCGCGCGGCCAGGTGGATGTACTCGGCGAACGCCTCCGCGAGCCGGTCCGCGAGCGCCTTCACCATGATCGACCGGTAGTCGTCCTGGCGCGCCTCGAACTCGGCGGCGAGCGTGTCCGCGCCGTGGACGGCCACGGCGAAGCCGCCGAGGTGGTCACCGGCGGGCGCGACGTAGTCGGCGAGGCTGCGGTTGGGCCGGCCGGTGGGCTTCGTCGTCTGCTGGCGCAGCATCGGCAGCCGCAGCACCCCGTCGCGGGCGCCCGCCACCTCGCCGGCCTCGATCACCAGGTCGTCGCCGTCGGCGAAGGCGGGCCAGAAGCCGTAGACGCCCTTCGCCTGCAGGCTGCCATCCTTGATGATCTGGTCGAGCAGCACGTTCGCCTCGTCGAACAGCTCGCGGGCGACCGGCTCGTCGAGGATCGCGGGGAACTTGCCCTTCAGCTCCCAGGCGAGGAAGAAGAACTGCCAGTCGATCATCTCGCGCAGCGCGGTGAGGTCCGGCGTGACGATGCGGCGTCCGGTGAAGGCGGGGACGGGCAGCTCGTCGAAGGACACCTGCTCGCGGTTGGCCCGCGCCTGCTCCAGACCGAGCAGCGGCTGCGCCCGGCGGTTCTCGTGCTGCTCGCGCAGCCGCGCCTGCTCGGCCCGGTTGCGCACGTCGAGCTGCTCGGCCCGCTCGGCGTCGAGCAGGTCCGAGACCACCCCGACGACGCGGGAGGCGTCGAGCACGTGGACGGTGGTGGCCTCGTAGACCGGGGCGATGCGCACCGCGGTGTGCTGGCGGGAGGTGGTGGCGCCGCCGATGAGCAGCGGCAGCCTCAGCCCGCGGCGCTGCATCTCGGCGCCGACCGCGACCATCTCGTCCAGCGACGGCGTGATCAGGCCGGACAGGCCGACCGCGTCCGCCCCNTCGGCGACGGCGGTGTCGAGGATGACCTTGGCGGGGACCATCACGCCGAGGTCGATGACCTCGTAGTTGTTGCAGCCGAGCACGACGCCGACGATGTTCTTGCCGATGTCGTGGACGTCGCCCTTGACGGTGGCGAGCACAACCTTCCNGTTGCCGCGCCGGGCAGCCGGNCGGCCCGCGGCGCTGTCGTCGAGGGCGGCCTGCGCCTTCTCGGCCTCCATGAACGGCTCCAGGTAGGCCACCGACCGCTTCATCACCCGCGCGCTCTTCACGACCTGCGGCAGGAACATCTTCCCCGAACCGAACAGGTCGCCGACGATCTTCATGCCGTCCATCAGCGGGCCCTCGATCACGTCGAGGGGGCGCGCCGCGGCGGCCCGCGCCTCCTCCGTGTCGGCCTCGATGAAGTCGACGATGCCGTGCACGAGCGCGTGCGAGAGCCGCGCCGCGACCGGCGCCTCGCGCCAGGACAGGTCGACGACCCGCTGCGTGCCCTTGCCACTGACCGTCTCGGCGAAGGCGACGAGCCGGTCGGTGGCGTCCTCGCGCCGGTCGAACAGCACGTCCTCGACGAGTTCGAGCAGCTCGGCGGGGATGTCGGCGTAGACGGCGAGCTGGCCGGCGTTCACGATGCCCATGTCGAGCCCGGCGCGCACCGCGTGCAGCAGGAACGCCGAGTGCATCGCCTCGCGGACGACGTCGTTGCCGCGGAAGGAGAACGACAGGTTCGAGATCCCGCCGCTGATCCGCACCCCCGGGCAGCGCTGCTTGATCAGCGGAAGGGCGTCGATGAACNCCTTGGCGTAGCCGTTGTGCTCGGGAATGCCGGTGGCCACGGCGAGTACGTTCGGGTCGAAGATGATGTCCGTGGCCGGGAAACCAAGCTTGCCGGTGAGCAGGTCGTAGGCACGCCCGCAGATCGCCACCTTGCGCTCGGTGGTGTCCGCCTGGCCCTGCTCGTCGAAGGCCATGACGACGACGCCGGCGCCGAAGTCGCGGATGCGNCGGGCGTGGTCGAGGAAGACCTCCTCGCCCTCCTTGAGGCTGATCGAGTTGACCACGCCCTTGCCCTGCACGCAGCGCAGCCCGGCCTCCAGCACGCTCCACCGCGAACTGTCGATCATGATCGGCAGGCGGGCGGCCTCCGGCTCGGTGGCCAGCAGGTTCAGGAACGTTGTCATCGCCTGCTCGCTGTCGAGCAGGTCGGCGTCCATGTTGACGTCGAGCAGGTTCGCCCCGCCGCGGACCTGCTCCAGGGCGACGTCGACGGCGGCCTGGTAGTCGTCGGCCTCGACGAGGCGGCGGAACCGCGCCGAGCCGGTGACGTTGGTCCGTTCGCCGATCATGACGAAGCCGGTGTCCTCGCCGATCTCGAACGGTTCCAGGCCGCTGAACCTGGTCCGCGGCGTCGGCGTGGGCACCTGGCGGGGCGCGGTCCCGTCGACGGCGGCGGCGATCCGGGCGATGTGCGCCGGCGTCGTCCCGCAACAGCCGCCGACGATGTTGACCATGCCGGCGGCGGCGAACTCGCCGATCAGCCGGCCGGCCTCCTCCGGCGTCTGGTCGTAGCCGCCGAAGGCGTTGGGCAGCCCGGCGTTCGGGTGGCAGGCGGTGTAGGTGCCGGCGATGCGGGCCAGCGCCTCGACGTGGGGGCGCATCTCCTCGGCGCCCAGCGAGCAGTTCACGCCGACGACCAGCGGGTTCGCGTGGGCGATGGAGTCCCAGAACGCCTCGACCGTCTGCCCCGACAGGGTCCGCCCGGACAGGTCGACGATCGTCACCGAGATCCACAGCGGCAGCTGCGGCGCGACCTCGCGGGCCGCAGCGATCGCGGCCTTCGCGTTCAGCGTGTCGAAGATCGTCTCGATGAGCAGCAGGTCCACCCCGCCGTCGGCGAGGGCCTGGATCTGCTCGGCGTAGGCGGCGCGGACCTGGTCGAAGGTCACCGCCCGGTACGCCGGGTCCTCCACCCGCGGGGACAGCGACAGGGTGACGTTGAGCGGGCCGATGGAGCCGGCGACGAACCGCCCGCCCGCCTCGTCCGCGGCCTGCCGGGCCAGCTGCGCCCCGCGCAGGTTCATCTCCCNCACCAGCGACTCCAGGCCGTAGTCGGCCTGGCCGATGCTCGTCGCGGTGAAGGTGTTCGTGGTGGTGATGTCCGCGCCCGCCGCCAGGTACTGCCGGTGCACGTCGAGGATGATGTCCGGCCGGGTCAGGTTCAGCAGGTCCGGGTCGCCGGTCACGTCCTTGGGATGGTCACGCAGCGAGTCGAGCTGGTAGTCCGCCGGGGTGAGGCCGNCATTCTGCAGCATCGTGCCCCAGGCGCCGTCCAGAACGACCACCCGCTGCGCGAGCAGCGCCCGCAGCGCGGACGCGCTGTCACGAGTACCGGGGCGACCCGCCACCTCACCGACGGAAGCGGTTCCAGCCATGAGACACCTCCCTGTTGTGGGAGGCGCCCTTGGTGACCGGTGNGGGCCGAGCGTGGCGGACCTGGGTCCGTTGCAGCGCCTCTCGACCTGACAACGACGATACCGTGCCGGCGTGATCGCGTGGCGACANCTTCCTGCTGCGTGACGCCGAGGAGAGGGAGTGCGATGGGATCGGGCATCGTCGGACGGGCGGGCTACTCCGGGACGCCGCTGGCCCGCAAGCTGGGGGTGAAGCCGGGACACCGGCTTGTGATCCTCGCCGCGCCGCCCGGGTGGGCGGTGCCGGAGCTGCCCGAGGGCGTCGAGCCGGTGCACATCCCCGATCTGCGCACCGACGGCACCGACGGCACCGGCACCGGCGACGGCGGCGACGGCGGGGGCCTGGCGGCGATTGACGTGTGCGTCGCGTTCTGCCGGCGGGAGGTCGACGTCCACGCGGCCGTGGCGGCGGTCGCTGAGGCGATCCGGCCCGCGGGCGCCCTGTGGATCGCCTGGCCCCGGCGGGCCGCCGGTCATCGCAGCGACGTGAGCGAGAACCTCATCCGCGAGGTCGCCCTGCCGCGCGGCCTGGTCGACACCAAGGTCGCCGCGCTCGACGAGAACTGGTCCGGGCTCAAGGTCGTCTGGCGCCGGGAACACCGCTGACCGGCCATGCCGGCCGCCCCGACAGGTCAGGCCGGCCCGCGGATCAGGTTCCCCGTGGATCAGGTCGCCGTGGATCAGATCGCCGTGAAGGTCGGTCCGCGCTGCCGGTCAGGCCGCTCCGTCCGCGCTGACGCCCGCGAGATGGGTCGCGGTGTTGAACTCGGCGAGGGTGAGCTGATCGCCGTCGCGGGTGAAGCGGGTGATCCCGGCGTTGCGGATGCCGCCCTCGGCGGCGATCCGGCCCAGCTCGTCGTAGGACAGCCCCTCGACGAGCTGGCGCAGCATGACCACGACGGCGTCGTGCGCGACGATGAGGACCCGCCGGTCGGCGTGGTCGTGGTGCAGGTCGGTCAGCAGCGCGCCCAGCCGGCGGGCGATGTCGGGGAAGTTCTCCCCGCCCGGCGGCCGGTAGTCCCACTGCCCGGACGCGCGCCGACGCTCGGCCTCCGCGGGGAAGCGGGCGTCGATCGCGGCCCTCGTCATCAGCTCGAACCGGCCCATCAGCCGGTCCACCAGTCGGTCGTCGATCACCGGCTCGGGCAGCGCCAGGCCCCCGCGGGCCGCCGCCTCGGCGGCGATCTCATAGGTGCGGCGGGCGCGCAGGTAGGGCGAACAGACGACGACCTCGGGCGGCCGGATGATCGGCGGCTCGGCGGCCAGCGCCCGGCCGAGCGCGGCGGCCTGCGCGCGTCCCAGCGGCGTCAGCTCGACGTCGGCGTCCCGCCCCGACACGCCCGCGTCGAGCCGACCCGCCGCCCGCGCCGCCGGGAACGCGACGTTCGCGACGCTCTGCCCGTGCCGGACCGCCGTCAGTTCGGCGACCAGACCCCCCACGCCCACCCCCCGTTCAGGCGGCCGGCACGGCCGGGGTGGCCGCGGTGGCCGGCGGGCGGAAGGCGTCGAGGATGAGGCGGGTGAACCGCAGCCGGCTGTCGATGTCCTGCTGACCGGTCTCGACCAGGCGCTGGGCGCAGCCGCTCATCATCGTGCGCAGGTCGGCGGGGGTGACGTCGAGGCGCACCGCGCCGGCCCGCTGCGCGCGGACGACCACCCGGTCGACGAGGGTCGTGATGCGATCGATCTGGATCTCCGCGCTGGCCAGGGTCCGCAACCGCATCACGTCCTGGACCAGCCGGTTCGAGACGAGCCGGTCGAACCAGCTCGTGATCAGCATCTCGAAGCCGGTCGCCGGGTCGGGGTCGTGCAGCGCGGTCGTGGCGATCGTGTCGAACCACTGGAGCTGGCGTTCGACGACGGCGGTCAGCAGCTCGTCGCGGCTGGGAAAGTTGCGGTAGACGGTCGCCTTGCCGACGCCGGCGCGGGCGGCCACGTCCGGCACGGTCGCCGACAACCCGAGCTCCGAGAACACCTCGACCGCGGCCCGGACGACCCGCTCATGGTTACGCCGCGCGTCCGACCTGCGCATCTCGGACGTCGTCACGGGAACATTGGAGCACATCAGGCCGCTGCGGGCCCGGCCGCGGGAAGCGGTCGGGCCCGGACGGGTAGCCGTGAAGGGCTCGTGGTCGGCCGCCGATGGGAGGCGGTCAGCCGCCGGAGGCGGCGGGTGCGACGGCGTTGGCGCGGGCCGCGTCGACGGCTGTGGCGCCCTGGGCGGGGATCGTCGCGACCTGCGGGGTGGCGGCGACCTCGGTGGGCTGTGCCTCGTGCCGGCCGTGACGCAGGCCGGGCAGGGTGAGCGCGGCGAGGCCGGCGACGAGGGCGACGACCGCCGAGACCACGAACGCCGTCTGGTAGGCGTCGGAGGTCGGCAGCCCGGTGGCGTCCGCCTGGGAGACGAGGATGCTGGCGCAGATCTGTGAGCCCAGCGACGCGCCCACTGAGCGCAGCAGGGTGTTCACCCCGGTGGCCTCACCGGTCTTCGCGGCGGGGACGGCGTCGACGATGAGGTTCGGGATGGCCGCGAACACCATCCCGATCCCGCCGAACAGGACTATGCACTCCACGATCAGCGCGCCCTGCGAACCGGGGACGCCGGCGAGCAGNACCAGCCCGACCGTGGCGAGCAGGCTGCCGGTGAACAGCGCCGCGCGGCCGCCGAAGCGCCGGCTGATGACCGTGGCCAGCGGGCCGGTGACCAGCATCATCAGTGCGCCGGGCACCATCAGCAGGCCGGCGGTCGTGGCGCTCGCGCCGAAGCCGTAGCCGCTGGCCTTCGGGGTCTGGGCCAGCTGGGGGATGAGCAGGAAGGCGCCGAACATCCCGAACCCGACCAGCAGGGTCGAGACGTTGGTGGTGAGCACCGAGCGCCGGGCGAGGATGGCCACGTCGATGAGCGGCTCGGCCTGGCGCCGTTCGAAGGCGAGCAGCCCGGCGAGCACGACGATGCCACCGATGATCATGCCGAGGGTCGTCGGGCTCGTCCAACCCCAGCTCTTGCCCTGGCTGATGGCCAGCAGCGGCAGCGCGAGGCCGACGCTGAGCAGCAGCGTGCCGACGACGTCGATGCGGCCGGGGACACGGGTGGGCGACTCGGGGATCAGCAGCTGGGAACCGACGGCGGCCAGAGCGGCCATCGCCGCGCCGCTCCAGAAGATCCAGTGGTAGGTGGCGTGGTCGACGAACAGCCCGCCGAGCACCAGGCCGAGCCCGCCGCCGAGCCCGGTGACCGCGGAGATCAGCCCGATCGACACCGAACGCTTCTCCACCGGGAACTCGTCGCGGATGATGCCGAAGCACAACGGGAAGATGCCGCCGCCGGCGCCCTGCAGGATCCGCCCGACGATCACCAGCGGAAGCTGGGCCGCCAGCGCCGCGACGACCCCGCCGAGCGCGAAGATCGCCAGAGACATCACCAACATCCGCCGTTTGCCGAACATGTCGCCGAGCCGGCCGATGATCGGCGTGAGCACCGCCGCGNCCACCAGGTAGCCGCTCATCGTCCAGGTGACGTTGCTGACGGAGGAGTCGAGCTCGCGGGCCATGTCCGGGATCGCCGGGGCCACGGTCGTCTGCGCCAGGGCGAACGACATNGCGGCCAGCAGGAGGACGGTCAGGGTGCGCCCGGGCTTCGGGCGCGGTTCAACCACGCTCATGGTGCTCCTTGGGTGCTCCGCATGCGGGTCCGGTGCGTCGACGTCACCGGCGGAAGGGAGGCGGGAAACGGACTCGCCGAGTCCACATACTACGTGGACTCACCGGGTCCGTTTCGCGGTGCGACGCACCGAGCCCCATAACGTCGGTCACAAAGTCCCGCCACCATTGGGACCCGGACCCGGACCCGGATGTGGAGGTGGGTCGGGCTCGCGTCCGACGGCGCGCGTGGCGCGGTTCCGCGGAACACCAAGATCGTCATGGCTGGACCTGGACTGCTGGACCTGGACTGAGGGGGCGGTTGTGGCCCGGGACCCCAGCCGGCCGCCCGGTGCGGATCAGCCGAGAAGCCCGGGGCTCAGCGCGACCAGTCGCTGACGGCTTCCAGGTGGCGCCGCATCCGGTGCCGGGCGAGCCCGCGGTCGCCGGCGATGATGGCGTCGATGATCGCCCGGTGCGCGGTCCGGGCCTCGCGCACGGCCTGACCGCACCCGCCGGCCGCCGCCTCGCCGTCGCCGATCGCGGGGGCGGGGCGGGAACCGTCGACGTGCCGCCGCCAGATCGCCGTGAGCACCCGGACAAACGACGCCAGCGCCTCGTTGCCGGTCAGGCGGGCCAGCTCCATGTGCAGGTGGTGCCCGGCGTCGGCGGGGCCGCCGGGCACCTCGCAGGCGTCGGCGACGAGCAGCTCCTCGAGCCGGGCGGTGAGCTCGGGCCCGCGGCGTTCGATGAGGACGTCGACGCAGCTCAGCTCCAGCGCGTCGCGCACGATCCGCAGGTCGTCGACGCTGGCCTGGCTGTACTCCAGGTACAGCGCGGTCGCCTCGACGGTCGCCGCCGGGTCGGGCTCGGTGACGACCAGGCCGCCACCGGGACCGCGACGCATCTGCGCCACCGAGTGGTATTCGAGCAGCCGGACGGCCTCGCGCAGCACCGCCCGGCTTACCCCGTAACGGGCCAGCAGGTCGCTCTCCGAGCCGATGACCACCCCCACGGGAATGCCGTCGCGGGCCACGTCGTCGCGGATGCGCCCCGCGACCGTCTCGGCGAGCTTGCCCGCCGGCATCGTCCCGCCCGGACCCGGACCCGATCCCAGGCCCGGTTCGCCGGGTCGGATCCGCCGCCCCCCCGCCCGCACGCTCGCCCCGCCCTCACCAGCCGCCCCGCCCTCGCCGGTGGCAGTGCCTTCAGGCGCGCCTGTACCTCCTTGCGTCGCCACGCGTCCGTTTGCCGCCGTGTCTCGGTTCGTGGCCGTGTCTCGGTTCGTGGCCGTGCCCTCGGACCCAGCCCGGTCGGGACCGTCGGCGGCGATCGGGGTGGTCATCCACTCGTACATGGCCTCCAGGTGCACCGCCGCGAGGTGCTGGGCGCGGGCGGCATCGCCGCCGATCACGGCCTCGGCGATCGCGGCGTGGTTGCGGTGCACCTCCTCGGCGACCTGGGCGCGCCGCGCCGGTGAGGCGCTGCTGCGGGTCGTGGCGTACTGGTGGGCGGCGTAGCGGAAGGTCAGCGAGTTGAGCACGTCGACGAACAGCACCAGCACCGGGTTGCCGGTGGCCGCCGCGATCGCGTGGTGNAGCTGGTGGTGGGAGCCGAACTCGGTCGGGTCCGCCGTCTCCCGCCGGGCGATGATCTCCCGCAGGGTGCGGATGCCGTCCTCGGTGATCCGCGCCGGCGCGAGGGAGGCGGCCAGCGACTCGATGATGAACCGCGCCCGCAGGATCGACTCGATGGTGACACCGACGTACTCCAGGTAGACGCCGAGCGCGGTCGTCACCGCCACCTCGTCCGGCGCGCGGACGATGAGCCCGCCGGACGGCCCCCGGCGCATCGTCGCCACCTGGTGGTGCTCGACGATCCGCACGGCCTCCCGGAACACCGCCCGACTCACCTTGTAACGCTCGATCAGCGTCGGCTCGGAGCCGATGACCGTGCCGACCGGCCAGCCCGCGCGGACGATGTCGTCCTCGATCCGCCAGGCGACCTGCGCGGCGAGCTTGCCACGGGCGTCGCCTCGCGGGGGATGCCGGACACTGATGGCCGGGCCGCGCGCCGACTCCACGAGCCTGTCCGTGGAGGGCATCGCCGTCGGCCTCCTCCCGGGATGTGGCATGGCGCGACGGGATGGCGCGTTGCCGAACCGGGCCGGCCCCGGTCCGCAGGGCCGGCGAGCGGAACGGGCATCTCGCCCGGGCTGCCGTCGTACACGCTCGGATGTCCAAGGATATGNGTGCTGGGACACGCCCGGGAGTGCCCCGCGGAACGGGCCGGCCGCGTTGGGTAGCCCAAACGGGGGTGCCCACGCCCTCGCCTGCGGCCGAGGAACAGGGGATCCACCTGCGGCTGGAGAGAGGGACCCGGGGGTCGACGGCCGGCGGCGCTGGATGACCTGCCGCCCGCGAGGGACGGCACTCCATCGCCTCGCCGGGTGGCCTCCCCGGCGGGGTCATGGCCCGAACGGGCGCCCCGGCGAACCCGTCCGTGTGGTGCCGGCCGGCGCCAGGAGCCGATCGCCCGCGTCCGGCGGCCCTCCGCCGCGTCCGTCCGACCCGTCGTGTCCGGGTAGCGTCGGGCGAGTGCCTGGGTGCCGGGAGCGTTGGGCAAGAATCCACCGTCCCCACCGGTTCCGCTCCGCCCGCCGTCGTGTAGCATGACCTCCAGATCCTGACGGACTGCACCTCGCGGGCCNCCGGGACGACAAGTGAAGATCGCTGTAAGAGCATGGTCCCGTGGTGAAGTCTGGAGTTCACGCCGCCCTGTCAAGGCGGAGGTCGCGGGTTCGAATCCCGTCGGGACCGCGTTCGTATGGCCGGAAGCTCGTTTCGGCTCCTACGATCCCGCACAACCCGGGGCAGGTAGCTCAGTCGGTACGAGCGTCCGCCTGAAAAGCGGAAGGTCGGCGGTTCGACCCCGCCCCTGCCCACCCATTTGACCTGCGGAAATGTCGGATTTTTCGATCATCTTTTGATCGTTATATGGCAGCGGGTGTGGCAACGACGCCATGCGATCCCGGTGGCGGTTCACGTCGAACCCCGGCTGACCTGCAAAAACGGTGGAGCTGACCGCCCGCTTTCCGGGTGGAAGGTCATGAGGCTTCGGGTCCGTGCGGCCAGCCGCTGGGCGCCATCGTGCCGTTTGCACTGGTAGACGGCTACGAAAGCAGTTCGGGAGCCGAGGTCTCCGTGCGCCGACGCGGAGTGGACCTCGCGTGTATCTCTTTGGCGGGGGGCCGGGACTCGCNCTCACTTGGCGACCGCCGGCGCTCCTACCAGGTGATCGGCATCTCAGCCGGACCTAACGCCTGGATCGAGTGGTACTTGTACGTCAGCTCCGCCTCGGGCACCGCCAGCGCGAGCGCGGGAGCCCGCTCGAATAGTGTCGTGTAGACGATCTCCAGCCGTTCGAACACCGCTGATTACCACGAACCCGGCCGAACTCGCCGCAGAGCTCCGCGACGGCGGCGGCGGCTTCTTTGATCTCGCCGCGCTGACGAAACCGGACGGCCCGGACGACCCCGACGACCCGATCTACCTCGACTGATCGCCCGCCGTAGCCGCATGGAGAGCGTAGCTCGGCGAACTCCGGCAGCTCGCGGAGCTGGTCGAGCAGTTCCATGGTCGCGGTGACGTCGACGGTGTGGAACACCGGGACCTGCGGGACCTGCGGGACCTGCGCNCTGGCCACCGTCGTCCGGGCGGTCGCGGCCCGCACGCCCCGGCCGGCGGTGGGTGAGAGGGACGTGGGCGGTGAGCTCGATCAAGGCGACGTGGATGGTAGATTCTAACGAGCGCACGATTCATCATGGCGAGCGGAGGGTGATGGAGATGCTCGCGGTCCAGGTGGAGGCGCCGGGTGGGATCACGTCCCTGGTCGTGCGGTCCGTCGAGGATCTGACGCCGCGGCCGGACGAGGTGAAGATCGAGTTGATCGCGTCGTCCATCAACCCCGCCGACGTCAAGATCCGCACCGGCGCTGTCGTGNCACTGCGGGGGGCCTATCCCTTCACCCTGGGATACGACCTCGCCGGGACGGTCGTCNAAACGGGTGCGGAGGTGACTGACCTGGCCCCAGNCACACAGGTACTCGCCATGTCGGCCGTGGCGCTCACGGGGGTAGGCACGTGGTCCGAGCGCGTCTGCCTGCCCCGGACGTCCGTGGCGCGCCTACCCGCGAACGTGGATCCGCTCCCGCTGGCCCGACTCCCCCTCGCCGGTCTCACCGCCTACCAGGCGGTCCAGCGAGCGAAGCCGGGGCCGGGGACGGCCGTCCTCGTCTGCGGGGCAGCCGGCTCCGTCGGTCGTCTCGCCGTCGAGCTGCTGCTCGACCGGGGTGCGCGGGTCCACGGGCTGGTGCGTCGCCCGGAACAGGTGGATCAGTTGCCGACCCATGAGCTGTTCACCCCACACGTCGGCCAGCCGCCGACCCGTTCGGTCGACGTGGTCATCGACGCAGCCGGAGCCGACTTCTCGCCGGCGCTCGTCGACGGCGGCCTCTACATCTGCCTTGTCCCCGACCGTGCGCCCGCGCGTGACGTGCTCGCGCGACGGTCGCAGCGCCGCACCGTCCTCGTCACCGAGGAGTCCGGCGCCGATCTTGAGGAGTTGGTCGAGCTCTTGGGCGCGGCCGTCCTCACCCTCGAGACGACGAGCATCTTCCCCATGAAGAACATTCACGCCGCGCACAGGGAGTTCGAGCAGGATGGTCAACGAAACGTCGTCCTCATCCGTGAGGACTGGTGACANCATGCTTCTCGAGAATGCGTTCGAGCATATCGAGATTGAAATCAGTGGCGCCATTACCACCGTCTGGCTCGCGCGTCCACCGGTAAACTCGGTCTCGCAGGCCATGTATCGTGAAATCGAGGCGTTTTTCTCGTCTCACGACACCTACGTCCCCAGCACGAAGGCTATCGTGCTTGCTGGCCGGGGTCGCCACTTCTCCGCGGGTAATGATCTGCACGAGTTCGGGACGCTGACCCCGGAGAACTCCGACGAGAGGATGGCCGAGGTCCGCGCCGCGTTCTTTGCCATCCAGGACTGCCCGGTCGCCGTGGTCGGCGCGGTACAGGGCGCGGCGNTGGGCACCGGCCTCGCGATCGCCGCCTCGTGCGACTTCGTGGTCGCCGCAGACAACGCGCGGTTCGGTACTCCGGAGATCGGCGTCGGAATCATGGGTGGCGCCCGTCACCTCGCCCGCCTGGTGCCCGAGCCGATTCTGCGCTGGATGTATCTGACCGGGGAGCCGATCAATGTGCGCCGGCTCGAGGCGTTGGGTGCTGTCCTCGAGGTGACCTCGCCGGAAGTGGTGGTCGCTCGGGCTCGCGAGCACGCAGGCCGCATCGTCCGGCACAGCTCGGCCGCGATCCGGATGGCCAAGCGCAGCTTGAACGCCATCGAGCTCCTGGATCTTCAGCCCGGCTACACCTTTGAACAGGGCCTCACCCGGGAGCTTTCGGGTCATCCTGATTCGGTGGAGGCGCGCCGGGCCACGCTCGAACAACGGATCCCGAACTACTCTGCGTGATGCTGTTGCCCCGGTCGGCTGAGATCAGCGCGTACGCGGGGCGACCCACAGGCCTTCTGCCTCGGCGACCAGCCTGTCACCGTGGCACAGTTCGCCGCGGATGAAGCGCTTGCGGCCATCCACGGCCTCGATCCAGACCCGGCAGTGGAGCTCGACATCCAACGGAGCCAAGCTCCGGTAGTCGATTCGGAGGAAGGCGGTGCGGGCTACGCCGCCGGTCACGGATCCGTTGGCGACCATTCCGAGCGCGTCGTCGAAGAAGAGGCTGAGCGCACCGCCGTGAACGGATGCGGTGCCGCCGAACCGAGGGCTGAACTGAACGCGTCCGACCAGCTGCCCAGTATCCCCGGCGTCGATGGCGAATGCCGGGACGAGACCGCGCTCCGCGGGGTTGAAACGAGGGTTTCCGGGCGCATGCGCGGGTGCTTCCACGTCCTCAGGCAGAGTTGGCAGCGATCGCAGGGCATCCTCCACCTGCGTCAGGGCTCTCTCGCATTTTCTCAGCGTGTCGGCGTCGGGCTCGATCACCGCAAGTCGATCGAGTATGCGAACCGCGGCGTCGACGGCGTTTCGGTAGGCCCTGCGCTCGAGCGCGGTCGGGGCGCTTGCGACCATGGCATGAATCCTTTCCATCACAAAGAACGGTTGGTGGGCTGAACGACATGTGCTGATCTATTGACGCGACATCTGGACGTGGCCTACGGTACCTAACGAGCGCTCGATCGAATCTAGCCCGGAGGGATGTCCGATGAGCCATACCGGGGCACGACTCTTCGACGAGTTCACCTTGCGCGAGGTCACCCTGCGCAACCGCACGGTCCTCTCTCCGATGTGTCAGTACTCCGCCACCGACGGGCTCGCGAACGACTACCACCTGGTCCACCTGGGGCGGTTCGCGCTGGGTGGATTCGGTCTCGTCATGGCCGAGGCCACCGCGGTAACCGCTGATGGGCGGCTGACCTACGGTGACCTCGGGCTATGGAGCGACGACCAGATCGACCCGTTGCGCCGGATCGCCGACTGTGTGCGCGGGGCGGGCGCGCGCTTCGGGATCCAGCTCGCCCACGCCGGCCCGAAGGCGGCTACGCTCCCGCCGTGGGCGTCGGAGCCGGACCGGCCGGCGTCGGGCCGGTGGGAGATTCGGTCGGTTACGGACGCGCCGTACCTCGAGGGGTGGCAGCGCCCCGTGGCGCTGCGGTCCGAGGAGCTCGCGGCGCAGCTCGATCTCTGGCGCTCCGCCGCCGAGCGTGCGCACCGGGTCGGTGCGGACGCCATCGAGCTGCATATGGCCCACGGGTATCTCTTGCACTCCTTCCTCTCGCCACTGAGCAACACGCGTGAAGACAACTACGGCGGCTCCCTCGAGGGTCGGATGCGGTTCCCTCTTCAGGTCGTCGACGCCGTGCGGGCCGCCTGGCCGGACGGCAAGCCGTTGCTGGTCCGCGTCGCAGCCGTCGACAACGGCACCGACGGCATCGACATCGAGCAGACCGTCGAGTTCGCCCGGCGCCTGAGGGCACTCGGGGTTGACGCGGTCGACTGCTCCTCGGGAGGCTACGGAGGCAGTTACACCCACGGGATCCGACCCGGCTACCAGGTCGGTTGGGCCGGCGAGATACGGGCCCGCGCCGGCGTGCCGACGGTCGCGGTGGGTCTGGTGACCGAACCAGCGCAGGCGGACGCCATCGTGCGGGACGGGCACGCCGACCTCGTCGCACTCGGCCGTGAGGCGCTCGCGAATCCCAGCTGGCCGGTGCACGCGCGCGAACAGCTCGGCCAGTACGATTTCGCCGATCGCTTCGACCTCCTNCCGATCCAGAGCAGATCCTGGCTGGCCAAGCGGCAACGGCAGTTGGACCGTCTCGCGCGTGGTGAGCGGCCGGCGGGTGGGCGGTGATGAGTAGTCCGGAGGAGTTGGTCGACCGGCTGGAGGAGCTCTGGGTGCGGGCGAAGTGCGTCGAACTCGGCGCCCGTTACTGTCACGGCGTCGACCGGGCTGACCAGGAGACGTTCCTGTCGATTTGGCACAGCCGAGGCGAGTACGTCATCGGCCGNCGATCCGGGCGCTTCTCCGGTCACACCGAGCTCGCCACCGCTCTGGACTTCGTGCGCGCGGCGTACGCCTCGACGCACCACTGGACCACGAACCAGGTGGTGACCCGGTCGGGCCCCGACTCGGCGACCGGGGTCAGCGACTCCTTTGCGATCTGCGTCGACCATGACGGCCGGCCGAGCCTCGTGGCGGCCACGTACGATGACGAATACCGGCTNNTCGACGGNGAATGGAAGATTCTTCGTCGTATCGTGCGCAGGTGGCTGGTCACGGGTGGAATCGAGGTGGCCGTCCGGCACCCGGCATCGCAAGGGATGGGGAGGAAGGCAGACCCGTGAGAATCGCAGGGTCCAACCGTGACGAGACCTGGAAGCGGGTGCGTGCCGCTGGTGTGAGTCTGCTGTACCGCCACGGCTTTGAAGCTATGAACACGCGACAGCTCGCTGAGGCGGCCGGTCTCAAGCCGGGGTCGCTGTACTACTACTTCTCCAGCAAGGAAGATTTTCTGCACCGTCTCCTGGTCGACCTGCTCGATGAGATCCTCCTGGACCTCGAGCAGAACCTCGAAGGCCTGACGGAGCCCGTCTCTCGACTCGAGGCCTACGTTCGCACCCTCGTCCGGTGGCACGTCGTCCGACGTGAGGAGACATTCATCGCGAGCATCGAGGTCCGGTCGCTCACGCATGATCGACAGGAGTCTTACCTGCAACGGCGGGATCGGTTCGATCTGATCCTCGCCGAGATCCTTCAGGACGGCGCTGCTGCCGGGATCTTCGATCTCACCCACCCTCGGATCACGCGGAACGCCATCCTGTCCTCGCTGACCGCGATTTCCAGCTGGTATGACCCTGCCGGCCCCTTCGGGCTCGAAGTGCTGACCATGGACTTCCTTGAACTGACGCGCCGCATGGTCGGCCTGAAATGAGCTGGCTGACGCGCCGCCGACGGTGTGCGGCGTAGCCCCGGCGCGCATCTCGAGGTCGAAGCACCGGCGTTACCGACACATTCGTCGTCCTGACCACCCGGTAGTTGTCCGGGCTGGTCTCTGATCGCCGCGCCAGGGCGGTCGCGGAGACGCACCGGCCGCTTCCAACACCAGCCACCTGGTCAGCGCGATCACCTTCTGTACCTCAACAGCCGCGGGCGCCGCTCGGGCGCGGGCGGCTGGAGCGCGTCCCCGCGCTGGCCCCAGCGCCGGATCGGCCGCACCGGCGTCCGCCGTCCCCGTTGACCACGCGTGGCGAGTGACAGTACTGTAATGAATCAAGCGTACGCTCGAATAGTGAGACCGACCACAGGCGCCGCACGATCAAGGAGACGGCGATGAAGCGCAAGCAGCTCAAGGGAACCCGGCTGGCCGCGGGGATGNGTTTGTTCGATCCGGCCGAGGTCCAGCTTTTCCGGGCTGAGGGACAGTGGCGTCATCGGACCTTCCTGGACGACTTTCTCGATCACGCCGACAGCACTCCGGACAAGGCCGCCGTCGTCTCCTACGCCAAGGGCCGCCTGCTGCCGGAGACCGTGACCTATGGCCAGCTGCGTGCCTATGTCGACCGGTTCGCCGCGGCGTTACTTGACATCGGCACNGGCCCGGGGAAGGTGGTGTCGATCCAGGTCGCGAACGGCTGGGAAGGCCCGGCACTGGCGCTCGCCACCATGCGCGTCGGTGCGGTTCCCAACCCGATCCCGATCATCTATCGGGAGCACGAGGTGCGGCACATGCTCGAGGAGGCGGGGAGCGCGGTGTATGTCGCGCCCCAGCACTTCCGCGGATACGACTTCGCGGAGATGGGGGCTCGCCTCCACCGCGAGATCGCGTCGCTGGAGCACGTGTACTTCATCAACGCCGACGATGCCGTCAGCAGCGAACTGCACTTCGCGCGCCATTTTATTGAGCCTCGGCGGGAGTTAGATCCGGCGCTCGGCGCGACACTCGATTCGCTGCGTCCGGGAGCCGACGACCTCGCGATGCTGGTATTCACCTCCGGCACGACAGGCAAGCCCAAGGCGGCCCTGCACACCTTCAACACCGCATGGTCCGGCTATCGCAACGTCATTGTGAACGCCCTGGATCTGAAGTCCGACGATATTGCGTTCATGGCATCGACCCTGGGGCATCTGACCGGATTCATCCACGGCATGCTCGTCCCCCTCTCCCTGGGGCAGAAGGTCGTCTACCAGGACCAGTGGGACGTCGACCAGATGCTGGACCTGCTGGAGACCGAAGGGCTCACCTGGACGCTCTCGGCCACCACCTTCGCACTCGACATGGTCGACGCGCAGAAGCACCGCCCCCGGCCGCTCGCCAGCAAACTTCGGGCCTTCGCCTGCGGNGGTGCCTCGATCCCGCCCGGCGTCGCGGTCGACATGGACCAGATCTTCTCGACGAGCCTGGTCCCCCTGTGGGGGTGCTCCGAGACCGGGATCGCCAGCATCCACCACCTCGGTGCCGCGCTGGACGTGCTCGACGCGAGCGACGGCTACCCGGTGCCCTGGCAGGAGACCCGGGTGGTGGACGACGACCTGGCGCCGGTTCCCGCGGGGACGATCGGCAATCTGCAGGTACGCGGGCCCGGGGTGTTCGCCGGCTATTTCGGCCGGGAGGATCTCACCCTGGATGCGTTCACCGCGGATGGGTGGTACGACACCGGAGACCTCGGCAAGGTCCTTCCGGACGGCGCGATCCGGATCGCGGGGNGAAGCAAGGACATCATCATTCGAGGTGGCCAGAACATCTCCGCGGTCGAGATCGAGAGCGCGCTCTACAAGCACCCGGAGGTCCAGGAGGTCGCGGTCGTCGCCTACCCCGACGAGNGGCTCGGCGAGCGGGTCTGCGCCATGGTCGTTCCGCGCCCGTCCGGCTCCTCGCTCACACTGGAGAACGTCGCCCGCTTCCTCGACGCGGCCGGCATGGCGAAGCCGTTCTGGCCGCAGCGTCTGGTCCTGGTGGACCAGCTCCCTCGCACGCCCTCAGGAAAGGTCCAGAAGTTCGTGCTGCGCAGGGAACTCGCCGACGTACTGCGCGAGGAGCAGGCATGACCGCCCGCTCGCTGCCAGGCGCCCGCCGGTGGGCGGACGGATGAGTGCGAACCAGGGCCCGCCGGTCTACATCTCCGGATCGGCTCAGGAGATCGTCGGCCGCGGCCGGNCGGCCCCGGCGTACCTGAATCTGCTCGCCGCGGCCGCCGCCGATGCCGTCGCCGACGCGGGCCTCGACCGAGCGGCCATCGACGGCCTGGTGCTCTCCTCCTCGATCCCGCAGCCGTTCGAACGTAATCCCGCCGAGGTCGCCGAGTATCTGGGCCTCGGGGCCGCCTATACGGCGATGGCCCCCTACGGCGGTCGCCCGGCCACCGACGTCCTGCACCTCGCCCGCTCGGCCGTTCGCGCCGGACTCGCCACCAACGTGCTNGTGCTGTCGGCCGACACCTTCGCCACCACGCTCGGCCTCGAGGGGGCGATCGACCTCTATATGAAGAGTTTCGACGCCAGCTACGAGCGACCGTTCGGTCCGCTGATCCCGACGGCTTTCGCGCTCATGGCCGCCCGGCACGTCCACGACTACGGCACCAGCATGGAGCAGCTCGCCCGGGTCGCGGTCAGCATCCGCAAGCACGGCCTGCTCAACCCACACACCGAGGTGTCGGGCGAGCTGACCGTGCGATCCGTCGTCGACGATGTCCTGGTGTCGACGCCGCTGACGCGGTCGATGCTCGCCCTGATCTCCACCGGTGGGGCGCAGGGCTTCGTCGTGACCCGCGAGCGGGTCGACCGCCGCTCGGTGGCGCTGCTGGGGTACGGCGAGGCGAGTGCGTTCATGAGCCTGTCCCAGGCGCCGAGTCTGGTCCACTTCGCGCACATCCGCCGGGCCGCGGACCTCGCCCTGCGACAGGCGGACGCGGAGCTGACGGACGTCGACTTCGTGCAGTTCTACGATCCGGCCACGATCGTGCCCCTGATCCTGCTGGAGTCGATCGGATTCTGCGGTCCGGGCGAGGGCGGCGCCTTCGTCGAGGACGGTGCCATCGAGATCGGTGGCCGCCTGCCGATGAACACCCACGGCGGCACGCTGGCCTTCCGCCATCCCGGCATGGGCGCCGCCCTCGACTCGGTCGTCGAGGCGGTCACCCAGCTTCGCGGTGAGGCGGGGCCGAGGCAGGTGCGGGATGCCGGGCTCGGGCTCGTGCACGGACAGGGGAGCTGGCTGGCGAACAACGGTTTCCTGATCCTGGGGAGTTCGTGATGAACGACGGCGCCGACGCGGTGAGGGCTGACGGGGTGGGGGCTGACGGGGTGGGGGCCGACGCGGTGCGGAAGGTCGACCCGTCCAGCGACGTGGAGGCCACCTTCTGGGACGGCTGCTCGCGCGGGGAGTTCTGGCTCCAGCACTGCACGGCCTGCGACGCCTGGCAGTTCTACCCGCGTAGCCTCTGCTCGCACTGCTGGGCTCCCACCTCGGAGCTCGAGTGGCGTCGGCCGGCTGGCGGCGCGGTCCTCGAGTCCTTCAGCGTGGTGCACCGCGGCAGCGGCCCGTTCGCCGACTACGCACCGTACGTCGTGGCCCTGGTCCGCTTCGACGAGGGGCCGATCATGATGTCCAACGTCGTGGGTGACGTCGAGGGCCTGGCCATCGGGGACCGCCTGGAGCTGGACTTCGCCGAGCGGGCCGGCCGTGTCGTCCCGGTCTTCACCCGGGCGGGCAAGCTGTCATGAGTGAGAGCGTGCTCATCACCGGGGCCAGCGCTGGCCTGGGCGCCGGCATGGCGCGGATCTTCGCCGCGCGCGGTGCTGACCTCGCGATCACGGCTCGCCGCCTCGACCGGCTGAACGAGCTCCGTACCGCCGTCGTGACGGAGCACCCGGGCCGGACCGTCGTGACCTACGCCCTGGACGTCAACGACCACGACGCCGTCTTCGAGGCGTTCGAAGCCGCGGCGCAGCACCTCGGGCACCTGGACCGGATCGTCGTCAACGCCGGGCTGGGGAAGGGCTCGGCGGTCGGGGCGGGGCACTTGCGCGGCAACCGCGACACCGCTCTGACCAACTTCGTAGGCGGCATCGCCCAGTGCGAGGCCGCCATGCGCATCCTGTACCGGCAGGGCCGCGGCCAGCTCGTGGTGATCTCCTCGGTGGTGGCCGCCCGAGGCATGCCCGGACCGATGAACGTGTACGCCGCCTCGAAGGTGNCACTCACCCACCTCGCCGAGGGCATCCGCGGGGATGTCCGGGCCAAGGGGCTTCCCATCACGGTCTCGACGATCCGGCCGGGCTACATCGACTCGGAGATGCAGAGCAGGTCCGGGCGACGCCACCCGCTGCTGATGGACGCGGACGTCGGCTGCACGGCGATGGTCGACGCCATCCAGCGAGAGGTCCGTGACGCCTGCGTGCCGCNCTGGCCCTGGACGGCGTTCGCCGCCGGCCTGAAGGTCCTGCCCATGTCCGTCGTCCGTCGGATGGTCTGACCCGGCGCCCTCTCTGTGCGGAAAGAGGCTCCTGATGAGCTACCAGCATGTCCGGCTCGAGCGGGTCGGCGCCACGCGTGTCGTCACCATCGACAACCCGCCGGTGAACGCCCTCCATCCCGACGTCGCGGCGGACATCGAGCGAGCGGCGCGCGAGGTCGAGGAGGACACCACAGCCCGGTCGATGATTCTGACCGGGGCGGGACGGTGTTTCGTTGCCGGTGGCGACATCCGGTACTTCACCGAGATCGACCGCCGGGGCGCGGCCGACATGGCACTGCGGGTGCAGCGCATGCAGAACGCCCTGTTCGATCTTCGGGTCCCGGTGATCGCGGCGGTCAACGGGCACGCCCTCGGGGGCGGTCTGGAGCTCCTGCTGTCCTGTGACTTCGCCATTGCCGACGAGCAGGCGAAGATCGGTGTCACCGAGGTGCAACTCGGCCTGATCCCCGGCGCGGGTGGAACGCAGATGCTGTTTTCAGCCCTTCCCGTCGGCACGGCGAAGCGGCTGCTGTTCACCGGCGACCGGTTGACGGCCACCGAGGCTGCGCGGATCGGCCTCGTCGACCAGGTGTGCGACGAAGGGAAGGCCGTCGAGGCCGCGCTCGACGTCGCCGCCCGGATCAACTCCGCGGGGCCGTTGGCCGTCGAAGCGGCGAAGCGGTCGGCCAACTACCGCCTGCGGCATTCGCTCGACGAGGGACATCGACGCGAGGTTGAGATCTTTGCCGCTCTGTTCGAGACCGCCGACCACCGTGAGGGCATCGCCGCCTTCCTCGAGCGCCGCGCTCCCGCGTACGAGCGACGGTGAGGACTGTGGACGGGGACGTCGCCGTCGTCACGGGGGGCGGTGGAGGTCTCGGCGCTGCGGTGTCCCGGCGCCTGGCCGACGACGGCTGGAGNGTGGTGGTCGTCGACATCGTCCCGGAGGGTGCGCGGGCGGTGGCGGAGTCCATCACCTCGGTCGGCGGTCGGGCCGTCGTGGCGGTCGCTGACATCAGCGACCCGGCGCGGGTCGACGAGCTCAGGGACGAGGCTGCGGCGGCGTTCGGCCGACCGGTGGCCGCGCTCGTGAACCTGGCCGGTGCGGTGCGTAACTCGGTCCTGTCCAAGCTGTCCGACGCCGACTTCGAGCTCGTGCTGCGGACGCACCTGTTCGCGACGATGCACACGGTGCGTGCCTTCGGGCCCGGGATGAAGGCCGCGGGCTTCGGCCGGATCGTGAACACGAGCTCGGTGGCAGCGCGTGGGGTCGTCGCCGGGATCAGCTACAGCTCGGCCAAGGGCGGGATCGAAGGCCTGACCCGGTCGGCCGCGGTCGAGCTGGCCCGCCACGGGGTCACGGTCAACTGCATCGAGCCCGGCGTGATCGCCACCGGAATGTTCCTGGGCACGCCGGCGGAGTTCCANGCGGCCCAGGTGGCCCAGATCCCGGTGGGCCGGGCGGGCCACCCCGAGGAGATCGCGGCGGCCGTCTCCTTCCTGGTCTCGCCCGAGTCGGCCTACATCACAGGGCAGACCCTGACGGTCTGCGGCGGGCTTTCGGTCGGCGCCCTGCGCTGAGCTGGTGCACGGCTCTTGACCCCGGGACCTGCGTTCATCACAATATCGAACGGGCGCTTGATTTTATTTCAGGGAGATGCGAGATGCGACTTGCCGTCGTACACATCAACGCCGAGCGTGGATCCGAGCCGTACACCGAGATGGTCACCGAGGTCTTCAACCGCGTGAAGCGTCCGGAGACCGAGATCGTTCACCGCTGGGCCAGGCTCAGGCGCGCCTCCGACACCGTCTTCGGCTACCCGTACCTGCTGAACGCCGTCGACGTGANCCACAACATCCTGGATGCCGGTCGCAGCGGGGTCGACGGCGCGATGGTCGCGTGCAGCGGGGACCCGGGCATCACCGAGGCGCGCACCCTGGTCGACATCCCGGTCGTCGGCCCCTGGGAGGCGACGCTCCATCTCGCGAGCTCCTACGCCTACCGGTTCGGCGTGGTGACGGTCGAGGACCGCGCCTGGGCGGAGACCTGTCACAGCCTGATCGCCCGCAACGGTCTGCTTGACCGGTGCGTCGGCGTCGAACGGATCGAGACGCCGTCGGCGAAGGCGTTCACCGAAGGCTTCGGCAATCCGGACTTCGTGGTGGAGGACATTCGCCGCCAGGCCGGGAAGCTCGTCGACCGGGGCGCCGGTGCCATCGTCATCGGCTCGNCCGGTCTGAGCACGATGGCGGCGGCCGCGGGNCTGCACAGCATCGACGGCGGAATCCCGGTCTTCGAGACCCTCAGCGTCGGGCTCAAGACACTCGAGCTGCGCGTCGAGCTGACCCAGAAGGGCGGCCTTCCCCCGACCAGTCGCACGGGCTACACCCAGCGGCTCGCCGAGGCCGACACCGATCGCGTCCGCGCCCTGTTCGGGCTCTGAGCGCGGGTTCAACCAGAGGAGAAGAAGATGGTGAACGCTTCCGTTGCCCACTCGCTGCTGACCGAGGAGGAGCGCGAGTTCCAGACGGTGGTGCGCCGATTCATGGACACGCACGTCCGGCCGATCGTGCCCGACATGGAACGCGCGGGACGGCCGCCGGCCGAGCTGCTCAAGCTGATGGGGGACCAGGGGCTGCTCGGCTGCTTCGCTCCGGAGGAGTACGGCGGTGGCGGCGGAAGCCTGATGACCCGGGCCATCGTGGCCGAGGAGACGGCGCGGGTGGATGCCGGCCTCGATGCCACGCTCTTCGTGAACATGAGCCTGATCGCGCGCCACCTGATCAAACGAGGCACCGAGGGACAGAAGCGCAAGTACCTCGTGCCGCTCATCGCGGGAACGTCGTCGGCGTCCATCTGCCTGACCGAGCCGCACGGCGGTTCGGACGCGCTCAGTCCCAGGACGACAGCCCGGCTCGACGGGGACGAGTGGGTCATCGACGGCTCCAAGACTTTCATCACCAACGCTCCGATCGCGGACGTCTTCCTGGTGTTCGCCCGGACCAGCGGCGAGAACCGCCGAGCCCGGGGTGGCACCGCGTTCTTTGTCGAGAAGGACACCCCTGGCCTGTCGGTGGGCCAGCCCTTCGACAAGCTTTCGCTGCGGAGTTCGCCGACCGCCGAGGTCTTTCTGGACAACGTGCGGGTCTCGTGGGACCAGGTACTCGGCNAGGTCGACATGGGCTTCTACTACATGCTCGAGGGCCTCGACCTGGAGCGGGTGTTCGAGGGGGCGTCCAACACCGNCATAGCCCAGGCCTGCCTGGAGCTGGCGGTGGAGTACTCCGGCCAGCGGACGGTGTTCGGCGAACAGCTCTCGTCCTACCAGCTCACCCAGGACAAGATCGCCCGGATCGCGACCGGTGTGGAGATGTCCCGCGTGATGTTCTATCACCTCATCCGCGAGCTGG
>NZ_LJFZ01000012.1:96825-99723 GCF_001420875.1 Frankia sp. AvcI1
GATGGAGGAGTACCCCGCCGCGCGGCTCTACCGCGACGCCAAGCACCACGAGATCGGCGCGGGCACCAGCGAGATCATGAAGGTGATCATCGCCCGCGAGACCTACAAGGCCGCTGGCGCGGGACGATGAGCATCGAAACCAACCGCTACCTCACCGAGGACGCGCTCGAGCTCCGTTCCGTCGTGCGCCGGTTCGTGTCCGAGAAGATGTCGCGTTCCGACGCCGCGGGGTGGGACAAGGCGGCGCATTTCCCGCGCCCCGTCCTCGACGAGTTGGCCGAGCTGGGCGTGATGGGCCTGNCCATCCCGGAGGAGCACGGCGGTGTCGGTCGCGACATCCACGCGACGCTGATGGTGATCGAGGAGCTGTCGAAGCGGAGCATGGCCGTGGCCATCCCGTACATCATGGCCGCCTGCTACGCCGGGATGACGGTCGTCGACTGCGCCTCGAAGGAACAGAAGGCGCAGTGGCTGCCGGAGATCGNGGCCGGGCGCATNCTGTTNGCCTACGGCTGGACGGAGCCGGATGTCGGGGCCGACCTGGCGAGTGTGAGAACCACGGTGNGGCGCGACGGTGACGAGCTGGTCATCAACGGTGCCAAACGCTTCTGCACCGGCGCCGGCCTCAGCGACTACATCTACACGCTGGCCAACTCCGACCCCGGCGGAGCGAGGTACCGCAACCTGAGCCTGGTCCTCGTCCCGCCCGACGCCGAGGGCGTGACCATCACGCCGATCGACGCGATGGGCATCAAGGGCAGCCAGACGACCGATGTCGTCTTCGACGACGTGCGAGTGCCGGCCGACCTGCTGATGGGGGGTGAGGACGGGTGGAACCGCGGTTGGTCGATGATCACTGGGACCGGTCTCGACGTCGAGAAGCTCGAGGTCGCGGCCATGGCGCTGGGCCTGGGGATCGCCGCGTACGAGGACGCGCTGGCCTACGCCGAGCAACGCGAGCAGTTCGGTGTGCCGATCCTGAAGCACCAGTCGGTCGCGCACACCTTGGCGAACATGCGGGTCCAGCTCTACGCGTCGCGCCTGGTTCTCGACGATGCGGCCGAGTTGGCCGACCGGAACGACGTGTGTGGCGTNCAGACGTCCATGGCGAAGCTCTTCGTCACCGAGACCTGCCGGCAGGTCGTGCTCGACGCCCAGACGATCCTCGGCGCGTACGGGTATGTCGCCGACTTCGATGTGGAGCGCTACGTCCGCGATGCCCTCCTNATGCCGATCATCGGTGGCTCGTCGGCGATCCAGCGCAACAACATCCACAACTGGTCGCGCCGGCGCTGATGGCCGTCCGTCCGTGACCGGACCCTGGAGGAACATCGTGCGTAGGGCGGGTGCGGCTGACCTGGCACCTCGAATACCGATCTATCGGTCGCACGCTCGAATCCTTGTTGACNAACTTCCCGCATCGCTCTAGTCTCGAGCGCTCACCANATTCAGCGGCGTCAGGTCGGAGCTGTCATGACATGTTCTCCCGTTCCCGCCGACCTCACCCGCTTCGTGGGCCGGGAGCAGGAGTGCGTCCAGATCGCGGAGCTCCTGTCCTGCTCGCGACTGATGACCCTGACCGGACCCGGCGGGGTGGGAAAAACCCGATTAGCCAAAGAGGTGCTGCGCCGGCAGGCGGGCGACCTGGTGGACTCCGTCGTCTTCGTCGAGCTCGCCGAGGTCGCCCACGGCGACCAGGTCACGGCGGCGATCGCCGCGGCGCTGGGCCTGGCGCTGGACAGCGGCGGCGAATCGCTGCCGAGCCTGGGCCGGGCCCTCCAGGAGCGCGACATCCTGCTGGTACTCGACAACTGCGAGCACCTCCTCGCCGCGTGCGGGCGGCTGATGGGCGCCCTGCTGCCCGCAGCGCCCGGGGTCAGGGTTCTCGCGACGAGTCGTGAGCCACTCGGCATCTTCGGCGAGCGCACCTGGCGGGTTCCCCCGCTGAGCCTGCCGGCGCCGTCGTCGAACTCCGCTGCCGACAGCGATGCCGTGAAGCTCTTCCTGGACCGAGCGCTGTCGGTCGCACCGGACTTCGTGGTCACCGCCGACCGGCTCCGGATGGTGGGTGAGCTCTGCCGCCGCCTCGACGGCATCCCTCTCGCCATCGAGCTGGCCGCGGTCCGCACGCGCTCCTTCGATCTTCCGCAGATGCTGTCGGATGACGTGCCGATCTTCCGCGTGCTCGACCGGGGGAACGAGGCTGGCCCACTCCGCCACCACACCCTGCGCAAGGCGATCGAGTGGAGCCACGATCTCTGCACGCCCCAGGAGCAGGCCTTGTGGAGCCGGCTGGCGATCTTCAGCGGGTCCTTCAGCCTCGCCGCCGCCCGGGAGGTGTGTGCCGGTGACGGCCTGACCGGGGACGAGATTGTTCCACTGATCGGGAATCTGGTGGAGAAGTCGGTCGTAACCTGCAACGTGATCGAAGCCGCCCCACGCTACCGGCTTCTGGAAAGCCTGCGCGTCTTCGGGCTCGAGCGTTGTGAACAGGTGGAGACGTGGCGTNGTCGGCACCGCGACCACTATCTCGGTCTGGCGCTGGAAAGTACGCACACCTCGACCGGGGACGAGCAGCTCGTCACGGTCCGGCGGCTTCAGGGTGAGCTTCCCAACATCCGCTCCGCCGTCGGCTACTCCCTCTCGCGGAGCTCGGAGCGGCTGATCGGCCTCGAGATGACGGGTGCGCTCTGGTTTTACTGGAATGCCTGTGGCCACCTGCGTGACGGCTGTCGTTGGTTACAACGCGCGCTCGCGGAGAATCCCGAGTCGACGCCGGCGCGCGCAAAGGCCCTGTGGGTGCTCGGGTGGTACGAGATGGTCCAGGGAGACAAGGCCAACGCTCGGCTTCACCTGGAGGCGGCCCGGGACATGGGTCGGGCGATCGGTGACGCCTCG
>NZ_LJFZ01000012.1:100008-100723 GCF_001420875.1 Frankia sp. AvcI1
GGCGGAAGCCCACGATGAGCGGTGGGCGGCCTCCTGGGCGCACTGGAACCGCGGACTGGTCCACCACTTCGCCGGAGAGCCGGCACGTTCCGTCGAGTCACTGCGTATTGCCCTCACCGCCAAGGCATCCCTGCGTGACTGGCTGGGCGCTTCAGNCTGCGTCGAGGTCATGGTGTGGGACGCGGTCGACCTGGGACGGCTGGAGTACGCCGCCCGGCTGCTCGGGATTGGTCGCATGCTGTGCCGGGCCATGGGCGGGCGACAGCCCCTGTTCGGATCAGCGTTCTTGACGGCGCGACGGGCGGAGTACGTGGAAGGCATCCGTCATGCGACGGGAGTCGAGAACTTTCAGCGTGAGTTCGCCGCGGGGCTCGCCCTGGACATCGAGGAAGCCATCGACTTCGTCCTGGACATGTCGTCGGTCCGGGCCAGTCTCACCGTCCCGCCGGACCGCTCGCACGGCGACGCGCTGACCGCTCGCGAGCGGGAGATCAGCCGCTTGATTTACCAGGGGCTGAGCAACGCCGACATCGCCGGGTCGCTCACCATTTCGCGACGCACCGTCGAGGGCCACGTGAACCNAATCCTGGCCAAGCTGAACTTCCGCTCCCGCTCCCAGGTCGCCGTGTGGATGGCACGCCGAGAGCCGGTCGAGTCCGGGCGTTAGAAGCCTGCGACCGTTCACCACCTCGAGTCGACGGGATTGCGGCGGAAT
>NZ_LJFZ01000012.1:101103-167916 GCF_001420875.1 Frankia sp. AvcI1
CCCCAGAGTGCCAGCTGAACCCCGGAGAGCTTGATCGTCTCGCCCTCGTACTGACCCATCGACGTGATGACGATGGTTCCGCCCTTGGAAGTCGCCTCGGTGGCCTGCGACACGACCTCGGCGGTCAGCTCGTCGACCGTGATGATGGTGCTGTCGGCGCCGACCCCGCGCGTGAGCTGCGTGACCAGCTCGAGTGCCTCATCCGCCGTGGCGGCGGTGTGCGTCGCCCCGAAGCGCTTCGCGCTCTCCCGTCTGTCCGGCGCGGGATCGACGGCGATCAGGTGCTGCGCGCCGGCGTAGGCCGCACCCTGGACCGCGTTGGTGCCGATGCCGCCGATGCCGTAGATGACCACGGTGTCACCGGGCCGGACCTCGGCCGAGTTGACCGCGGAACCCCAGCCGGTGGNCACCCCGCAGCCGACGAGGGCCGCCTTGTCCAGCGGGAGGTCGTCGTCGATCTTGACGATCGAGTTCTGGTGCACGGTCGCGTACTGACTGAAGGTGCCCAGCGTCATCATCGAGCCGTACTCGCCGCTGTTGCCCCTGAAGGGGAAGCGGCCACCCGGGAGAAAGCCTTCCAGGCCGTTCGCGCCGAGGTCGCACAGTCGGGAGTTGCCGGTCGCACACCAGCGGCACCGGCCGCACACAGGGTAGAACGAAGCGACGAAGTGGTCGCCGGGATGGAAACCGGTGACGTTGGACCCGGCCTCGAGGATCTCGCCGGCTCCCTCATGGCCGAAGACCATCGGGGCCCGGAAGGGCAGGTGGCCCTTCACCATGTGGAGATCGGAATGGCAGAGGCCGGAGTAGTCGTAGCGGACGAGCACCTCCTCGGCCCCCGGCTTGACGATCTCGAGCTCCTCGATCTCGAACGGCTTGCCCGNCTCGTAGAGGACTGCGGCCTTGGTCTTCACGTCAGTGGTCCCTCTCCTGCTTCAGGTGGATGGCTANGCGTGTCGACGCATCAGTCGCCCCACGCGGGGGCGGGGGTGGACAGTGCGAGGCCGTAGGCCCGCTTCTGAATGTCCGGCTCCATGCTGATCTGGATGGACTTGGCCTCCGTGTAGGCGTCGAGGGCGTTCACGCCGAGTTCGCGANCCACCCCGCTCTGCTTGAACCCACCGAACGGGTAGTTCTCGTTGGCCATGTGGAAATCGTTGATCCAGACTGACCCGGCCTCCAGCCGTCGGGCCACGTCCAGTGNGGCGTCCACGTTGCTGCTCCAGACGCCGGCGGCCAGGCCGAAGTCGCTGTCGTTGGNGATCTCGATGGCCTCGTCCACCGTGTCGTAACGCAGGACGCACAGGACGGGGCCGAAGATCTCCTCCCGAGCGACCCTCATGTCGTTCGTGACGTCGGTGAGGACGGTCGGCTCGACCCAGTACCCCTTGTCGGTGCCCGCGGGCACGCGCCCGCCGCACGCGACGGTGGCCCCCTCCACGCGGGCCAGCTCGACGTACCTGAGGACCCGGTCCCGCTGCGCCGCGCTGATCAGCGGGCCGAGGTTGGAGGTGGGGTCCAGCGGNTCGCCGATCCTGACTGTGGCCAGCCGGTCGACCAGCCGTTCGACGAACCGGTCGTGGACCGAACTCGGCAGCAGCAGGNGGGTCCCGGACTCGCAGGCCTGTCCGGCGTGCATGAGGAAGCCCCAGATCGCGCCGTCGACCGCCATTTGCATGTCGGCGTCCGCCAGCACGATGTTCGGGCCCTTGCCGCCCAGCTCGAGCGTGACTCGCTTGAGGTTGCTCCGGCCCGCGGCCTCGGCCACCTTCCGGCCGACCTCGGACGAGCCGGTGAAGCCGATCTTGTTGACATCGGGATGGGCGGCGAGGTGGGCGCCGACGACCTCGCCGTCCCCGGTGACGACGTTNAACACGCCGTCCGGCAGACCGGCGGCCTGCAGCTCCCGCGCCAGTTCGAGGGCGCCGATCGGGGTCTTCTCGTCGGTCTTGAGAACCACGGAGTTGCCCGCCGCGAGGGCGGGGCCGATCTTCCAGACCGCGAGGGCCAGCGGGAAGTTCCAGGGCACGATCGCCGCGCAGACGCCGATCGGCTCCCTGCGGATGACGCCCCCGTGCGCGATGCCGCCGACGACCGGCCCGGGAGCCTCGAACTGGTACCGGCGGGCCAGCTCGGCGAAGTACCGGAGATTGGACACCGGCGTGATCGCATTCAGGCCCATGGAGAGGTACAGCGGCGCGCCGCCCTCGCGCGTCGCCGTCGCCGCCAGCTCCTCGGAACGAGCCTCGAGAGCGTCGGCCACGGCTTCCAGAACCGCCGCGCGGCGCACCGGCGGAAGACTGCGCCAGATGCCTTGGTCGAACGCACGGCGGGCCGCCGCGACGGCGGCGTCCGCCTGGTCAATGCCACCTTTGGCCGCCGTGGCGACCGTCTCCTCCGTTGCGGGATTGACGATGACGTACTGTTCCGAGGTGTCGACCCATTCTCCGTCGATGAACAGCCGATAATGTGGGACCGAGACCTCGCTGGACGTGAGAGCGGGGCTTTCGATGGTGGAAGTCATAGCCTGTCCTTGCCGAGAGGGGCCCTTGCCGAGAGGAAGGACGGTTGCTCGCGAGGGAGCCGTCAGCTGGCGGGAGTGAACTCCACGATTAGAGATTCGGGACCGCGGGTGAACAGGCCCGCGTCGGTGGGTTCGATGCCGTCCGCGAAGCGGATGTCCGGCATCGCGGCGAGGATCTGGTTGATGGCCGTTTCGGCCTCGCGCTTGGNCAGCAGGGAGCCGACGCAGAAGTGGCGGCCGAGTGCGAAGGCGATGTGGTCGGCCGAACCGGCGAAGGCCTGCCTGATGTTGATGTCCGTGCGGAAGATGTTGTATGTGTCAGGGTCATCGAACCGACGCTCGTCCCGGTTGGCCGCGCCGTTGACACAGCCGACGACGCTCCCCACCGGGATCACGGTTCCCNCCACCTCGACGTCGTCGGTCGTCGTGCGGAGGATGATCTGCACGGGTGGGTGGTAGCGAAGCGTCTCCACCAGCGCGCGGGTCGCGAGTGAGGGGTCCTGGNGGACGGCCTCAAGCTGCTCAGGGTGCATGATCAGATATTTGAGCGTGCTCGCGATCGACTTGTCGGTGGTCTCGCCACCCGCGATCAGCAGCAGGCCGATCAGGGCCTTGATCTGCTCGTCGGAGAACTGCTCGTCGTTGATTTCGGCCTGGGTGAGGCGCGAGATCAGGTCGGTACCGGGATTCCGCCGACGCTCGGCGATGATCGGCAGAATGTAGGCCGGATACTCCTGCTGGGTGCGCATTCCCCAGGCATGGATCTCCGGGTCGTTCGTGAGATTCGCGAGGAACGCCATCAGCGAGGAGTACCACTCGTGAAACTTCGGCAGATCTTCACGGGGCAGGTCGANCATCTTGACGATCACGTTGATCGGGAACCATTTGGTGAAATCCTCCGCCAGGTCGACGCGACCGGCGGTCCGGAACTTGTCGATCATCTCGGTCGCCAGTTCGTCGACCTGGGGAAGCAGCTCCTCAAGGTAGTTGCCGCGCAGGGCCGGCGTGATGAGCTGCCGGTTGATGGCGTGTTCGCGTCCACCCATCTGGATGACGGTCTTGCCAATGACGGGCTCCATCTGGAACGCGTAGTTCTCGTTCGAGAAGCCGACCGAGTCCTTGTAGATCCGGGCCACGTCCTCGTACCGACTGACGAAGTAGTAGCCGCTGACCTCGTGGTGCAGCACCGGATAGAAGTCACGCATGATCTTGTAATAGGTGTGCGGGTCGCGAGCGAACTCCGCGGAGAGGACGTCGGGCTTCTCCGGGACGGTGGTGGGGGTGGTGGTCACCGTTCTCCCAACTCTCGGTGGTCGGCTGGCGGGGCCGGTCGATGTGACGAGCGTCTCCCTCTGGACGCCCGTCGTCTTGCGCGAAAACACCTGATCTGACACCTGACCCGGCACCTACTCGTCGACGGACGTGCGTGAAGAGTCACAGCGTGTGACGAGGTGCGACTGCGCATATCGGTGCAAAGCCGGCTGGAGGTAAGCGCTGGTCGGGCGGGCGGTGCGACAGCGGCTCGCCCCCGAACACGTGAGCAACCGGGNGTTTTCACCTGAGACACAGGTCACCAGGCGATGGGACAGTCCTCGACGTCACGAGGGTGCCTCGCACCGGCCTGACCGCCCTCACCGGCCTGACCGCCCTCACCGTTCTGACACCAGACACCAGACACCAGCGCCGCTGAAGCGGCCGGCGGCTGCCCACATTCACTTTGGGCTATCGGAGGACAGCAGTGCGTACGAGAAAGANGATCGGCCTTAGCCTGGCGGCGGCAGCAGTGCTTGTGGGCGTCGCCGCGTGTGGCTCGAGCGGTTCGTCGGACACCGCCGGCGCGTCTGGCGCCGCCGAACCGCGGAGCACGGCCAGCTCGTCGTCGGAGGCGGCAGAATACCTGGCCAAGGTCGTCGCTGCCCCGCCGGGGATCGGCTACTCGACGCCGATCACCAAAAAGGCTCCTCCCGGGCTGAGAGTGGTCGTCCTGGAGGCCAATGTGCCCATCGCTCGCCGTATCGACGAGGAACGCGCGGCCGCCGCGGAGGCGTTGGGCTGGAAGTATTCAAAGATCGTCATTGGTACTGGCGCGGAGGACGCCGCCAAGGCGATGTCGCAGGCTCTCGATCAGAAGCCGGACTTCATCTTCGAGGCCGGCTACAACATGTCGGCGTTCGGCGACCAGGTGGCCCGCGCGCAGAGCCAGGGCGTGAAGATCATCGCACAGTGCATCACCGACAAGCCGTCCGGCCCGCTCATCGCCGTCGACTGCGACCTGCACTCGACCGACCTGATGGNGAAGGCCACAGCCGCCTATATCGCGGCTCACGGCAACGGCGAGGACGTCATCCAGCTCCTTTCGTCGACGGCGTTCCCCATCGACGACTACTACGGGAAGTCGCTGGCCAACCAGCTCAAGCCGTGGTGCCCCAAGTGCGAGGTCAAGACGGTGTCGTTCCAGCTTTCCGACCTCGGGACGAAGCTGCCCGGCATGGTCGTCAGCGCGCTGCAGCGCGATCCCGACACCACCTACATCGTCTCGTCCTTCGGTGACGCCCTGACCGGGGTCGAGCCGGCGCTGGCGGCGGCTGGGCTGACCGGCAAGGTCAAGATCGGCGGCTACCTGCCCGGCGTCGACCAGTACCAGGCACTGCGCGACAAGAAGCAGGTCTTCTGGGCCCAGGATCAGGCGCCGATCGCTGGTTGGCGAGAGATGGACATCGCGGTCCGGGCCNCTGTCGGCGATCCCATCAGCACGGTGACGAACACCGCCCCGGTGTCCCAGGTGCTCACGTCGGACAACATCGGCAGCGCGTCCTTCGACACCTCGGGTTTCTGGCTCGGCGTGCGCGACTTCGCCGACACCTACAAGAAGCTCTGGCTGCTGTCCTAGCAGTCTCGCCCACTGGGTCGCTTACGATTGAGGATTCTGGATGAGTAACTCGTCGTCACCAGCCCTGCGGGTGGTGAACCTTGCGAAGACCTTCGGCGGGGCCCGGGCGTTGAAGGACATCAGCCTGGAGATCGCACCAGGCGAGATCCACGGGCTCGTCGGCGAGAACGGGTCAGGGAAATCCACCTTTGTGAAGATCCTTTCGGGCTACCACAGCCCGGAGCCGGGCGGTGTGATTGAAGTCGGTGGGAACGAGCTTTCCTTCGGTAAACCCGCCGATTCGCACGCCGCCGGGCTCCGGTTCGTGCACCAGGATCTTGGGCTTATCGACGACCTCAACTGCGCCGAGAATCTGGCCCTCGGCCGGGGATTTGACACCGCGTTCGGCCGACGTATCCGGTGGCGCTCCGAGCATGAGGNGGCGCGCAGGGCGCTGGCCGCGCTCGGTTACGAGATCGACGTCCGCCGGCCGATCGGCCGCCTGTCGGTCAGCGAGCGAACCGCCATCGCTGTCGCCCGGGCGGTGTCCGACCACGGCGGGCGGACATACGTCATCGTCCTGGACGAGCCGACCGTCAATCTGCCCAAAGCGGAGATCCAGCGGCTCTTTCGGCTGCTCCGACTCATCCGCGACCGGGGCGTAGCGCTGATATTCATCTCCCATCATCTCGAGGAGATCTTCGAGCTCGCCGACCGTGTGACCGTCCTACGCGACGGCGAGGTAGTCGTGAGCCGTTCGGTGACCGAACTCAACCATGACTCCCTCATCGAGCTGATGCTCGGCCGTGCGCTACGCGCCGTGCGGAGTGACGCGCGGGCTGCCGCCGGTGCACCGGTGCTGACCGCGAGTGGCGTGTGCGGNCAGGTCGTTCAGGACGTCGACCTGACTGTCCACGCCGGCGAGGTGGTCGGCGTGGCGGGCATCACCGGATCGGGCCGCGACGAGCTGGCTCGGCTCATCGCTGGCAGCGCGCCTTTCACTGGACGCGTCGCCATTGACGGTGAGCCGCTGCGGTCCAACCGCCCGGACCTGTTCATCAGAGCCGGCGTGGTGGGCGTCCCGGCAGAACGTACGGTGAACGCCGCGCTCCCCGACCATTCAGTCCGTGAGAATCTGACGATCTCCCACCTTGCGCCGTACTCCAGTTTCGGATTGCTGCGGCGCTCTGCCGAGCGCACCGACGTGCGCACCCTGCTGGAGAAGTTCGACATCCGCCCCGCGCGTCCGGAGCAGCCGATCGACTCGCTGTCCGGCGGTAACCAGCAAAAGGTCATGATCGCCCGAGCGATGCGGCTGGGACCGAAAGTGCTCGTCCTCGACGAACCGACGCAGGGCGTCGATGTCGGAGCGCAGGCAGAACTGCACAGACTCGTCCGCGCGTCCGTCGAGAACGGTCTGGGTGTGNTCGCCTGCAGCTCCAGCAGCGAAGAACTCTCAGAGATCGCCGACCGGGTGCTGATAATGCGCAGCGGCCGCGTCGTCGATGAGCTCACGGCGCCGCTTGTCGCCGACGATATCAGCGCCGCGACTCTCGCTAAGCAGAAGGAGACAACGTGAGCACCACCGACACCGCGGCAACTTCGGAAGCGACGCGAGTAACCGGCCGCGACTCGGCTGGCCCCACGAAGCGCTCAGGCCGGATCATTCCGCGGCTGGGCCTCGATCGGTTCAGCGGCCTGTACGTGCTGGCCGCCTTGATCATCGCCTACGGCATCTGGCTGCCCGACACGTTCCTGACGAGCCAGACGGCGCGCAGCGTCGCGGACGGCCAGGCGATAGCCGCCATCGTCGCCCTCGCGTTGGTGGTGCCGCTCGCCGCCGGAGTCTTCGATCTTTCCGTCGCTGCGACTCTAGGGTTCAGCGTCTGCCTGGTGGCGTGGCTGNAGGGTCATCATGTCAATGCCATTCTTAGCGTGCTGACTGCTGTTGCTGCTGGCATCGTCATTGGTGCTNTCAACAGCCTCGTCATCATTGTACTTCGGGTCAATTCTTTCATCGGGACCCTGGGGATGGGCAGCCTGCTGGCTGCCGGCTCCTACTGGATCACGGATGGCCAGACGCTGATCAAGGGTTTCTCGCCCGATCTACTCAAGGCCGGGCGCGCGCAACCAGCGGGCATTCCGGTGACGGTGTGGTACCTGGTTGGTATCGCCCTGGTCCTGTGGTTTGTCCTCGAGTACACGCCGGTGGGCCGGTATTTCTACGCGGTGGGCGCGAACCCGCAGGCCTCTCGGCTGGCCGGCCTCCGAGTGGACCGCCTGGTGGCCCGCTCGCTGATCCTCGCGGGGTTCCTGTCCGCCCTGGGAGGCGCGATTCTCGCCGCCAAACTGGGGCTCGGCAGTCCCGACGTGGGGCCGCCCTACCTGCTGCCCGCCTTCTCGGCCGCGTTCCTCGGCGCGACGCAGATCAAGTCAGGACGGGTCAATGTTCTCGGCACTCTTGTCGCCGTCTACCTGCTAGGTGTGGGCGTGAAAGGCCTCCAGCTCGCCGGCGCACCGTCGTACGTCGGTGACCTGTTCAACGGGGCTGCGCTCATCATCGCCGTCGCNCTCGCCGCCCGGACGAGCCGGAAGTGATTTGGCCGCTGGACCGACCACAGCCAGGGAAGGTGCTGCTTGGCCTGTATCTCCAGTACCCGGTGTTCGGTGTCGTGCAATGTCTTCGCCGGTTGAAAAATAACTGGGGGGCGAGGCGGCAGGCGATCTTTCGGCCGGCACGGCTTCATCCCGACCAGAATCAGCTTGACTCCGACCGCATCATAGGTTCCACGCGCGCGTGCATCCCTTGTCGCGAGGGCCAGGCCATGCGCTTTGGCGGCGAGCGCCACCAGCCCGTCATACACGGCGCCCCCGGCGATGCCGAGTTGGCTCAGGGTCGTGTGGATTTCCTGGGCGGGCGGGCCGCTCAGCGCCAGCGGCGCCGTGAACCTCGCGTCGAGCAGGCGTGNGGCGTCCGGCCCGGACAGCCGGGCGTCGCCCGGCAACCTGGTGAGTACCGAGTAGGTCTCCGCCAGGGCGTGCCCACTCAGCGTGAGNTGCTGTCCGTCCCACCATCGCGCTACGTCCGTGTGATGTTGATGTGAGCGGACAAGCAGAGGAATGGCGACGCTTGTGTCGACGGCAATGGTCACTTGCGTCCCGCGTCGATGAGGCCGAACAGTACATCGTNATCGACAGGCNTGTCGCCGGCCGACACGAGCACGCCGTTCTCCTCGACGAGGCGCGCGGTCCTGCCGGCTGGCACGACCTGCACACCAGCCCCGTAAGGCGAGATGTCCACCTTCGTGCCCGGGAGTAGGCCCAGCGCGTCGCGGATGAACTTGGGCAGCACGATTCGNCCCGCCTGATCCACAACAGCTTCCATGGGAGGACGATACCATTCCGATCCCAGCTGCGCCGCTGCCACTTCGATGCTCATCGGAGACCCGCACGGCCGTGGTCAGCTGCCAGGCGTCGGCGGGTCTCTGGGGTGGGGCTGTCTGCTTCGCCCTGGCTGCTTCCGTACCGGTTGCCACACAGGGGCGGAACGATGGCGCGGCGCTGGCCCTCTGGGGAGCGAGGGATGTGTGGCAGTGCAGGTGGCAACGCTGGCCACCAGAGGGGTACTCCAACGGCCGGATATGGACGCCAGGGCACGTGTGCGGACGTTCCTGGACGGTAGGGACCGGCCTGAAAAGCGGAAGGTCGGCGGTTCGACCCCGCCCCTGCCCACGCGCTGGCTTTCGCTGCTCGCCGCCCTTTGGGCGGCTTCGCCGGGGCCGTTATGCTGGCCGGGGGGCCTAGCCCCCCGAACCCCCCGAGGGCGTGCTCCAATCCCGGCGGGGATGGTTCCCGCGAGGTTGTGGATGTCGCAGGCTGGCCTTCCTGATGTGGGTGGAAGGCGTCGAGCACCAGTCTCGCCACCCAGCGGCTCGTCGATATGGCGAGGATTTTCTCGTAGCTACGAACCATGTGCCTGCTCACCGGACTGTGGAGCAACNCTGGCCGTGATTCGAGGCCGGGGCGGGGAATGTCCATCATGGCGACGCAGTTCCGCGCAGCGCAGAGTCCGGGTCCAGGTCGGACGATGAACGCCGCCGTGTGGGTCTACGGTGACCGGCATGGTCTTGTCGTCCTTGTCCAGCTTTGAGGTTGCCGGCCGGCCGGTCGTCGTGGCCACGGGCCCGAAGACGCAGACCATCAACGTGTGCAGGCCGGCGAAAAGGCGGTGGGCCCGTGGCTCACAGGGGTGATTCCGATGGTNGAGCGGGCGATCGATGAGCTGGTCGACGACTTTGTCGCGCATCCATTCCGGCATCGGGTCGAGCATTCCCTGCTCCTTCAGCTGTTTCGCGCGCTCGTCGCGCATATCGAGCTTGATGCCCCCGTTCGGATCGGTGTGTCGAGCTTCAGGACTGGTCTGGTCCACAAGGAGTGGCCCATGCCGGTGGTCGACGGTGATCGTCGCGGGCTGTTCGCCGATGTCTCGACGGCTGTCGGTGGACTGCTCGCCATGTTCTCCGTCGTCGTCCCGTCGGCGAAGGCGATGCGTCGGCATCGGCGACGGCGGGCGCCGACGGCCGCCGGCCGCATCGGGGGCGCCTGGAGGGAGCCCGTCGACCGGCTGATTGAGACCAGCGTGAGCGCCCCGTCCGCGCTTACCCGCTGCGAGCTCGCCGACGCGGCGCGGGCAGCCCATTCGCGCGCCCGGCTGTCTACAAGGGCGCGGCGTTGCTTGGGCTGGTGTCGGTCCTCATGGCCGATGTGGACAGGTGTCGCCCACTGAGAGCGTCGCGAGTACGGATCGCTGGTCCCTCGTCGAGGGCCCGGTGCTGCCGCCCGAAGGCGGTGTCTGGCCGTCGGCTCCGTCGCCGTTGCGATCCTGGCCGCACGAGGACGCCCGGACAAACAGCCCACGNGGGAGGCCACAGGCCCTGCATCTGGCGGCGTACANTCGGCGCCATGAAGCGGATGGTCCAGATCCCGTACGAGCTGGAGCAGACCGAAGACGGCACCTGGGCGGNCCATGCGTCGTTCCCCAGCGGTGGGGCGCATGGGCTCGGCNACACTCCCGAAGACGCCGTGGCCGATCTCTATGAGGCTGTCAGCCTGGTCATCGAGGAGTTCGGTGTTCCACCGGTCCTGACGATCGTGCAGGACGTCGCCTGATGCCGCCCCTTCCTGTGCTGTCTGGCGGGGAGGTGGTCAAGGTCCTTGAGAAGCTCGACTTCGAGGTGGTCCGCATCAAGGGAAGTCATCACATGATGAGGAACGCCGAAGGTCNCTTCACGGTCGTACCTGTTCATCCGGGCCGTGACATCCGGTCGNGACACTGCGTCGGATCATTCGTGACACGGGCCTGTCGATAGCGGAGTTCGTCGCCACGCTTTGACCCACGGCCCGTTGGTGTTCCGACGGTCAGCGCGAGTGGGGGATCGGGACAGCGGGGCGACTGCAGTAGCCGGAGCAGTTGATATTGGATGATGCCGGCTGTCATCCGCGGGTCGTCGTCGAATGCGGAGAGGTCGCTGCCATGAGGGAACGTCTGGNCGGTTGGCAGCCACCGGAAGGTGATGACCAGCAGATCTCCCGTCGTGCTGGCCTCCAGTAGGTCGACGTCCGCCCATGGGGTCGGCGGCGCAACCGGCGGATTCCCGGTCAGCGGGGCGCAGGCCTGCCATCCGGACGCCTGATCCGGGCGTGGCGGGCTGTCTGNGGCCGGCTCTCGATCCCGATCATTGTGGGAGGAGTTCCGGCAGTAGGCGGTGAAGGCGTCCCGGAGCCGCCCGGCTGATGCCCGGCCCAGACCCGGCAGCGGCCGGTTGACTCGAGAGGGCGCGCTTCGCGCCAGCGCGCCGACCGCCGGCGCCCGCCGCCGACCCGGCGCGGCGCCGACCTAAAGCGGAGTATCCATGGACGGTTCGGAACCGGTGCACATCCNGATCACGCAGTGCCTGCAGAACGATTTCTTCTTCAACCTCAACTGCCGGCTGCACTTACCGGAGGATGCGGCGGCCAAGCTGCTGATCCACCCGGACAGTCGCAGCGGCTTCGGCCTGCGGCGCGGCCGGCGCGTACTGGACGCGCGCACGCAGCGGTCGGGCCCCCTCGGGCGGATGCTGTCGGCGACCGTGGGCGCGCGGCTGGGCGGCGGCGGCCGGGGAGTGCTGCACCTGGTCAACGTCCGGGACTGGCACGTGCCGAGCGACGACTACGATCGTGAACGGAGTGAGTACGGCACCCACTGCGAGGCCGGGACCTGGGGCGCGGACTATCCCGACGCGCTTGTCGGCCTGCTCGACCCGACCGGGACGCGCCCGCGGGCCGGCGGGCCAGGAACGGCTCCGTTCGACCCGACCGGCCGCCGCCGCGGCTCGGTCATCGTCCATCACGTCCATTCCAACACCCTGTTCGACCTCCGCGAGGATGCCTCCGGCCTGGACCGGTCGGAACTGGGAGAGGTACTCGGCGCGATACTTCCGCCGAGCGGGCACCAGGACGTCCGCATCGCCGTCGTCGGGCTCTACACCGACATCAAGGTGCAGCTCCTCCTGCAGAGCCTGCGGACTTCGTTCGGCGGGGCGCGCCAGGTCGTCGTCTCCGACTCGCTCACCGCCGGCGTCAGCCTGGAACGGCACCTGGCCGCCCTGGACTTCGCGCGCAAGGTCCTGCGGGTCGAGGTCATGCAGGGCGTGTCCGACCTGGCGCGCCTGCTCGGCACCGACCCCGGTCAGGACGAGGAGCTGGAGTCGGCCGCCGGTGCGGTCGCCTTCGCCGACTACGCCGAGTACTTCCAGGCGAAGCAGCGGATCGTCTCCTCAGAGGACGCGCAGTCGCGGAGCTACCGGCAGCAGATCATCGGACGGCTGGACGCGACGGTGCGCCTGGTCACCCTCACCAACGTCTTCCTCATCGTCTGCGGCGCGCTGACCCTCGGCGCCGCGGTGGTCCTGGCGGTGCTGGCCGCCGCGGCGCCGGGCACGATACCGGTGGCCCTGCCGGCGCTGGTGCTGGGNCTGTCCGCAGTGCAGGTGGTCTCGGTGTTCTTCCACCGTCCCGCGCAGAGCCTGATCCNGCTCCTCGGGAGAGAGGNGATCGTCCGGATGTCGCTGGAGAGNCGCAGCCTCCGGCTNGCCCTTGCCCGGTATCACCTGACGACGCCGGACGCGCTGCACCCGGACGAGGGCTCAGGACTGCGGGCCGAACTGCTCCAGCGGCAGATGGACATCCTCGCCCAGATGGACCGGGCGGACATCGAAGCGATCGAGAAGCTGGGCGGCCCCGTTTCGCCCCCTGATGCGCCGCCCGTCGAGTGAGNCGGCTAACCGGCCGCCGTTTCGTCGCCGGGCGGGATGTGCGCCAGTATCGCCGCGCCGATCTCCGGGTTCCGTGCCACGAAGTGAATGTGCCACGAGGCGTCCCGCGCGAGCTCCACCTCCAGNCTCCCCCATATCCAGGTGAGGCTGGTCATCGGGTCGAGGCCACCCCGGCCCGCGCCGAGCAGCGGGAGGGCGATCGAGGTGAGCGGCGGGTTCAGGGCCCGGTTCTCGGTCCGGGCCAGCCGGAAGATGTTGGCGACCGCGAGCCCGACGGCGGCCGGGTCGGTGTCGTACTCGTTGGTCCCGGCCCGAGGGCAGGCCACCGCCGCGTGGTAAACCCGCCGGACACCCTGGTGGCGCAGCTCGCCGCCGCTGGTGGCGAGGACGGTGCCCGGTTCCACCGCCAGCCCGGGCGCGCACTGGGCGGCCAGTTCGCGCGGCACGACGTCGTCGGCCACCTCGCCGGCCGGGCCGCGCACGGCGGCGCGGCGCCGGATCGCGGCCGAGACCGACGACTTGAACATCGTCGCGGTCGCGAAATAGACATTCTCCGGCGAGACGAGAATGTCCACGCCGCTGATCAGCTCAATCGACCGGTGGTGGACCGAGATGGGCACCGAGCGGCCGCCGAAGACGACATCCAGAGTTCGGGAGCTGGTGAGGCGATGGGCGTCCGGCGGCCGTTGTCGCGGGGACTCCGGCCGGTCGCCGGCGACCGCCGCCCGGCATATCACGTGAATCGCGTCGGCGACCTCGTCGACGATGANGCGCTCGTAGTGCTTGCGGAACCGGTCCGTGCCCACCCGATAGATCTCGGCGCTCTTGCGCCGCCGGTCGTAGGCCGCCCAGTCGCGGGTGCCCGGCACGAGGCCGAAGGTATAGCGCGCTGCGTCCCGCAGACGGCCCGGCTCGAGCCCGTCGACCGCTCGGCGCAGCAGCGTCTCGATGGTGACGGGATCGGCTTCGGCCTCCTCGACCAGCCCGACGGCTTTCTCCAGCGCAGCCAGCGGGACCCGGCGTGCCGCGGCCAGCCCGATCTCCCGCAGGGCACGAAGGTCCGTCACGAGGTCGTCGAAGGTCACGGTCATCGGCTACCGGCTCCGTTCCGTTGCGTTCCGGTGAGCGTGGGCGTTCACCGGTCACGCTGCCGTCCCTTGCGGGTCGGCGCTCCCGGTCTGACCGGCCGTGGCCGTGCCGGGTTCCCNCTCCCGGGCAACCTGCCGATCAAGGTCGGGTTTCTGGTNCGCGGACGAGACACGGGCGTACGCCACAGACTCTCCGGCGGCGGGGGTCCGGTCGACATCCCCGACGATGATCAGCTCGCCGATCGTGCGGGCCGGGACGGGCAGCTTCCCGGCGTTGAACCAGCGGTGGGCCGTCACCTAGGCAATGACCTGCGACCCGGCCCACTCCTTGAGCTTCACAGGAACATCCTAGAACGCGCCCAGCGGGGTAGTACCGCTTCTTTCAGCATCCGAGGTGGACGTAGCCGNCCCAGCGCGGGATGCGCGAGCCGGGCGTCCGACAACGCGGCCAGGTAGCGACCTGCCTGGGCCGCGTGTGACGGCCGGGGCACCCGCGGTCTGGTCCCGGCCGCGGTGTCGGCGTCAGGGAGATCGTCGCGATCAGCACCCCCGACGTTGACCGACCGCGACGATCCGGGCCCTCACGCCATCGGCGGGAAGCATTGTCACTCAACCGCCGGCGGCCGGTCGGCGGCCGGGTGGGATCAGGGCGGAAGTTGGGTTTCCCGGATGTCTCCAGAGATCTCCGGAGACTATGGCGGTGGCACTGGCCGGGGCGACGTTCACAGCGCCCGACGAACTGAGTTTCCCGTACCCGGATGTCGTGGCTCTCGGGGCACCGGAAGGGGGTCTCGTGCCCGGAAATAGGTGGCCGAGAAACGAGGACGGACGGGCACCACGGCGCAAGGCGGCGCGTTGACGTGCCCAGGAGCGGACGGGTCGGATTTCCGCAAACGCATTGGTGTACATTGCAGACGGCATCGGTCGTCGGAACGGGGAACGACGGGCGGTGGCNGCGCGTCGCGGTGGCCAGGACGGTCCGTGCGTGGAGGCAGCATGCCATTCCCCGTTCCGGCNTACGGGGAGGGTCACGCCGATGAGCACACCGACGCCACCCGGCGTCCCGTCCTTCTCCTTCCTGGGCGCCCGGCCGCGGGCTGGCGTGCGCGGGGACGTCTACGAGCTGAGCTGGGTCGCGACCGGCGCCAGTCGGGTCGAGATCGACGGGTACGGCATCCACCCGCCGGAGGGCTCGACGCTCGTCGCCTTCGACGGCACCGTCTCCCGCCGGCTGGCCGCGCGCGGTCCGGGAGGCGTGAGCAACCGGTTCAGCCCGCCGGTCTGGACTCTCGAGCCGCCCGATCCACGGCTGCCGCGGCGGCCGAATGCCGGTCGCGCGCTGGGCCGCGCCCGGCCTGGCAGCGCTGTGACCACGGTGCCGCAGGTACCGCGGGCATCCGAGCTGCTGGCCGACGCCGCCCCGCCGTCGCCGGCCGGCGCGGGGCGTGGGCCGGGGCCGGCCGACGGCGGTGATCCGCCCCGGCTGGCCTGGCAGGCCGCGAACCTTCGTCCGTCCCGGTGGTTCTGGGCGAGCCGTCGCCGCGCCGACGGTGGCGGGCGCGGCTGGGGCCCACCGATGTGGACGCTCCTGCCGCGCCGCCGGCCCGGCCGCGCAACACCCACCGACGCTCGCCGGGACACTGGCAAAAATCGGGCAAACAGGACAGGACGCCAAGCATCATGACGTTCAGGGAGCGGCTCGCTTCTCCGTTCCGGCTATTCGGTGAGCTCGCGCTGTGGTTGTCCTCAGCCGACATGGAAATCCTGGAGCGGTTCCGGGCGGNCCGGGCAAAGTTTGTCGGCCTCGGCAGCGCCGTAATCATTACTTCCGGGATGGCGGGGTTCTCCGCGGCGTTTGCCGTGCACATGGCCCTGAAGCTGCCCGTCGTGGCCTGTGTGATCGTCGGCCTGCTGTGGGGTGCCGCGATCATGGCATTCGACCGGTGNCTGGTCGCCACCGCGAGCCGCGGCAACCTGTGGCTCCTGCTGCCGCGCTTCCTGCTGGCGCTGCTCATCGGCGCCGTCGTGTCGACCCCGTTCGTCCTGCGCGTCTTCCAGCCGGAAATCCTGGACCAGGTCGCGTTGATGCAGCACACGCGGCAGAGCGACATCACGACGCAGGCGCAGTCCGATTCCACCGGCACCCGGATATCGGCGCTGCAGCTCGACGAGGCGAAGCAGAACGCGATCATCGCGGCGGGCGGGCCGCCGCTGACCGTCGAGGACGATCCACAGGTCAAGGGCCTCGAAGCCAAGATCGCCCCGCTGCAGGCCAAGTGGGACCAGGCCAACGAGGCGGTGATCTGCGAGGAGGCCGGCAACAGCAACTGCGGCGTGGCCAGCACGGGCGTCCACGGCGACGGCTTCATCACCGCCCAGCGCAAGGCCGCGCGGGACCAGATCGGGGCTCAGCTCGATCCGCTGAAGGCCAGCCTCCAGGCCGCACGTGCGGCGGCGACCGTGAACATCGCCCAGCAGAAGGCGAAGGCCGTCGTGGACGCCCAGCAGAAGGTCAAGGCCGACCGCGCCGAGCTGGCGCGACTCACCCCGATCCAGGACGCGGACACGAAGCGGCGAGNGGAGGCGAACAACGGCAACACCGGCCTGCTGATCCGGATGGAGGCCCTGAGCGCGCTGACCAAGCACAACCCGACGATGCGCACGACGCACTGGACGCTGTGGGCGTTCTTCACCGCGATCGAGTGCTTCCCGCTCCTGTTCAAGCTGTTCATGTCGCTGGGCCGACCGACCCGCTACGAGGAGGCNCTGGCCCTGCAGGAGCGGGCCGACCTGGACGTCTCCCGGCAGCGCACCCGCCGCCAGCGCGCGACGGACCTNCTCAACGACGCCGACCCGCTGGCCGAGGCCCAGGCCGAGCGCGAGGAGAAGGACACCCAGCTGGCGAGGCTGACCCGACAGACGATCCGGGCCCAGGCGTCGCTCGCCGAGGAGGCGCTCGCGCTGTGGACCGAGCAGGAACGGGAGCGGATGCTGGCCAACCCCGGCGAGTACCTGCGCTCCGGCCCGACGGTGTCGCCGCCGCCGCGGTTCGCCTCCCGGGACCAGGCCGCGCCCGACAACACCGGGACCGGCGTCGCCCGCCCGTGGCCACCGGCCCCCCGCGAGCAGCCGCGCGGTGCTCGGCCCCGCCCGGCGGCGGGCAGCCGTCCCGCCCGCGGCCCGGCCCCCTTCGTTGCGCCCACCGGGCCCGTCCCGTCCACCGTCCCTACGACCGTGCCCCCGACGCCGATGGCCGGCACGGAGTCCGTGAACAGCACTGTGCGTCGCAACGACGCTGTGTCCGGCAACGGCGCTGTGTCCGGCAACGGCGCTGTGCCAGGCAACGGCGCGGAGCCGGCGACCGGGACGGCACCGGCCGACGAACCGCCTGGCTACGNCGATGCGGCTGCCGGGCGCGAGATCGACGGTTTCACGGTCGGNCGCATCGACCGTGCCCGGCAGCCGGAAACCGACGCCGACGCCGACGCCGACGCTCCGACGGTCGTCCCGGACGGCTCTGTAGGTACCGACAGCTCTGTCGGTTCGGCCGGCTCGGTCGCTCCGGGCGGTTATGCCCCGCCGGCCGCCTACGGCGTCCCGGCGACGTATGTCGCTCCGGCCGCCTACGACGCGCCAGACAGCGGCGTCCCGCTGGACGGTTATGGCGATGAGGTCACGATTGAGCGTGACCTGTCCGAGGAGGAAACCTACTTCCCTGGCCGGAGCCAGCCGCCTCGGCCGGGACGCGGCGAGGACGGCGGCGAGCCGCGGTGACAGGCGTCAGCCGGCCCGGCAGCCTTCCGCTCAACGTCGCCGCGACGGCGACGGGCACGCGGGCGCTGGGCCCCGGTGTCCGGTCGGCGGTGTGGGTGCAGGGCTGCCCGTTCGACTGCGCGGGCTGCGTCGCCCCGGACTGGATCCCGGACCGGCCGGCCCGGGCGGTGACGCCGGAGGTCCTGGCCGAAGAGCTGTGCGCGGACCCCGCCGTCGAGGGACTGACCTTCTCCGGCGGGGAGCCGATGGCGCAGGCGGCGGGCCTGGCCGAGCTGATCCGCCTGGCGCGGCTGCGCCGCCCGGAGCTGTCGCTGGTCTGCTTCACGGGCTACCGGCTGCAGCGCCTGCGTGCGGCTGCGCCGTCGCCCGGCGTCACCGACCTGCTCGCCGCGGTCGACGTGCTCATCGACGGGCGGTACGTCGCGGCCCTCAACGACGACCGCGGCCTGCGCGGCAGCTCCAACCAGCGGATCCACCATCTCACCGACCGGCTGCGCGGCGAGGCCGACTACTTCGACGGCCCGCGCCGCGCCGAGATCCGGCTCGGCACCCGGGATGTCCTGGTCGTCGGCGTGCCGCCGCGCGGCCTGCTCGATGCCGTGGACACAGCCCTCAACGGCCCGCCCCGGTCGGGCGCGGGTTCGGCAGTCGCGGCGCCGGGCGGCCGGCCTGCCGAATCGGTGGAGACGGGAGACCAGAGATGAGCTGCGTCCAGATCAGCTTCGTGTCGCTCGCCGGCAGCGGGACCCGGGCCGCCAAAGCGGCCCGAGCAGCTCGGGCGGCCCGGGAGGCCGCAGCGGCGCGGGAGGCGGCGGTGGCCGCGCGGGCGGTGGCTCGGGCGGTGGCCGAGCGCACGCGGGAGGCCCAGCGCCAGGCCGAGGCCATGACCGAAGCGATCCGTGTAGCCGCCCAGCGTGACCTGGCCGACGCCCTGGGCCCCGTGGAGGCCCGTGCCGCCGCGGCCGAGGCGGCGACCACGCGGTTGTCCGCGGCGGCTGCCCACATCGAGCGCCAGACCAACGCCCGGCTCGCCGAGCAGGCCCGCCAGATCGCCGGTCTGCGCGTCGAGACCGCCGAGCGGTTCGACGCCGCCCAGCGAGAGTTCCGGGCGGCGTTGCGGGCCGAACGCGACGGGCGCGAACAGGCGATGGAGTCGCTGCGCGCCGAGATCCGCTCGGCGCGGGCCGGGCGCGGCCTGGCGCTGGAGGACGCCGGACGCTGGCTCGACGACGCCGGTGTCCTCGTCGAGCTGATCGGCGCCACGCTGCCGCACGAGCGATTCACCCCCGGCCGGCTCGCCGCGCTCGGGCGGAACCTCGGCCGGGCTCGCGAGAACGTCGAAGCCGGCTTCGCCGAGGCCGCGCTGGCCGCGGCGCAGGGCGTCTACCAGCAACTGTCCGACCTGCGCGTCGAGGTGGAGTACCTCGACCGGCAGTGGCGCACGCTGCGGGCCGGGGCGCTCGACGCGCTGGGGATCGTCGTGGACCTTCTCGAGCGCGGGGCGGTCCAGCCGGTGCTGGACGAGGACGGCGACCCGCTGCCCGGCGTGACCCTCGACGTCGACCGCTGGTCCCGCGGCGAGCTGACCGCCCTGCGCGCCGAGGTCACCACCCTGCTCGCCGACGTCCGCGCCGACGAGCCAGGGCCGGCCGGGCTGGCTGGGCTGGCCGGGCCGGGCTCGTCGGCTGGGCCGGCCGGGGGCGCGCGGCGGCTGGACCCGGCCGACCTGCGCGAGGTGGTCGAGACCCGCGCGCCGGCCTACGAGGCGCGCCTGGCCGCGGTCATCGAGGCGGCCGGGACAGCCCAGCTCGGCTCCCAGCTGCGGGTGTCGATCGCCGACGCCGTCGTCGGGACTCTCGTCGGCGACGGCTTCGTCCTCGCCGACCACACCTACGCCGGCCAGGACGACCGCAACGGCTTCTACGCCCGCGTCGAGCACCCCGACGGCGGGATCGTCGTCGTCGACGTGTCGCCGGCCGAGGACGATCCGGGCGCATGCGAACTGCGGGTCCTCAGTTACGACGACGTCGGGGCCGAGGACATCCGGGCCGACCGGGCCCGCGCGCTCGCCGGCGTGCTGCGCGCGCAGGGGCTCGAGGTCACCGACCCGGCGCCCGGGCCGATGCCGGCCGAGGTCGCGCTGCGCGATCTCGACCGCGTCCGACGCGGACCGATCCCGCGGGAGGCCCCCGCGGCCGGCGGCGGCCACGGCCATCACCACCAGCAGCACCATCTCCACCACCACCACCACCACCAGCACCAGCACCAGCACCACCACCAGCACCACCAGCACCACCAGCACTGATGACCATCCACAGGTGCCAGCGCGGGCCGGTCCCGCCGCTGACAAGCGGAGGTGCCCGATGAGCGGCGTGAAGCGGACCTATGTGTCGGTCGACCAGACGGCGTGGGCCGAGGCCCAGCGGGCGGCGGCGCGGCTGCGCGACGTGCGCCGCGACCTGCCCCGGATGGTCGAGGGCGTCCGCGAGCAGGCCCGCCGGGACGCACAGGCGGCGATCCGGCCGGTCGAGGAACGAGCCCGCGCGGCCGAGCGCCAGATCGCGAAGCTGTCGGCCCGGGCCCGCCGGTTCGAGCGCGAGACCCAGGTCCGGCTGGATCGGCAGCGTCAGGACCTTGCCGGCCTGCGGACGGACACCGAGAACGCGTTCGCCGCCCAGGAGCGGCAGTTCCGGGCGGCGATCCAGGCCGAGCGCGCCGCCCNCCAGAAGGCGGTCGACGAGCTGCGCGCGGATGTCGATGCCCTGCGTGACGAGCGGAGCCGGGCGCGGGACGCGGCCCGGGAGTGGATCGCCGACGCCGAGGGGCTGGCCACCCTGATCCGCGACACGCTGGCGTCCGAGCGCTTCCGGCCGGGACGGCTCGCCGGGCTGGAGCGTGATGTCGCGACGGCCCGCCAGAACGTCACGGACGGGTTCGGCGAGGCCGCNCTCACCGCCGCCCAGCGGGCCTACGACGGCCTGTCCGACCTGCGGTACGAGCTGGAGGTGACCGACCGCGAGTGGCACGCCGCCCGCGACGCGGCCAACGAGGCATTGCTGCTGGTCGGCCGGATCGCGCAGGAGCAGGGCGTCCAGCCGGCCCTCGACGAGGACGGCCGGCCGATGGCGGACGTCACGCTGGACGTCGACCACTGGTCGAACGGTGAGCTGGCGGCCCTGCGCGCCGAGGTCGAGACGCTGCTCGCCGAGGTGCGCGACGACAGCCCCGGGGCCGGGNCCCGGGCCGGGCGCGAGGTGACGACCCGCGAGGTGACGACGGACGAGCTGCGCGAGATCGTCGAGGAACGCGCGCCGGAGCTGGAGGCCCGCCTGGCCGACATCGTCGAGCGGGCCGCGCTGAACCAGCTCGCCTCCCAGCTGCGGGTCAACGTGGCCGACGTCGTCGTCCAGACCCTCGTCGACAGCGGCTTCGCCCTGGCCGACCACACCTACGCGGGCGAGGACGACCGCAACGCCTTCTTCGCCCGCGTCACGCACCCCGACGGAGGTGTCGTCGTCGTCGACGTCTCGGCCGCNGAGACGGCCCCGGCCTGTGACCTGAAGATCCTCAGCTACGACGAGGTCGGCGCCGAGAACATCCGGCTCGCCCGCGCCGAGGAGCTTGCCGCCGCGCTGCGGGCGCAGGGCCTGGACGCGGCGGCACCGCGCGCGGACGCGGCGCCGCCCGACGAGTCGCTGCACCACGACCTGAACCCCGTCCGGTATGCGCCGCCGGCGCGGCCCGTACCGCTCGCGACGCCCGTGGCCCGGCCCCGGTAGCGCTCGATGACCGTTCCGACCGACCCGGCGGGCGGCGGCGGGTCCCCCCGCTCGGCCGAGCGTTTGAGCAGCGCGTTCCGCTACACCGGCGACCCGCTGTTCGTGCTCCACGGCCCCGGCGTGCTCGACGCCCTGGTCTGCCGCGACTACCTGGAGCGCGACTTCGAGGCGGCCCTGTGGGAGGAGCTGTCCGCCGCGGGCTTCGAGCGCATCGTGTTCTGGACCCCGTGGGAGAAGGGTCTCTACTTCCGCGACGCCGACTCCTCGGCCGGGCGCCCGCGGGGGACCGGGAGCCCGCTGGGGACCGGGAGCCCGCGGGGAATCGGAGCGAGCGAGACGGCGAACGCGGCGGGGCCGGTCCCGCCCCCCGCCGCCCCGGGCGGTCCCGCCGGCGGGACCATGCGCTTCTTCAACGGCCCGATGGGTGCCGTCAACCGGCTTGGCGCGGGCCGCCTGGGGCCGGGCAGGCCGAGCGGGCCGGGCGGGCCGGGTGCGGGCGCCGCGGTCGGTACCGGCCGCCCGCCGGCGGCGAGCACGGTGGGCAGCATGACGGACGGGGCCGCGGTCCGGCTGCTGGCGACCTGGCTCAGCCCGCGCGGCCCGCGCAACCCGCTGCGCACCGCGGCCGTGTTCCTGTCCACCCCCGAGCTGCTCACCCACCTGAGGCCGGAGGCGGTGCGGCCGTTGGCCGGGCTCTTCGGCGAGCTGACCGGCGGGCCGCGCACCGACCATCTGTGCGTGCTGATCTCCGGGGAGTCGGACCGGTCCCGCATCATCGCGGAGGTCCGCCGCACCGGCCTGTTCACGACGCTCGCCGACTGGCTGGAGGGCACCGCGGCGGACGGCTGCTACGGCTACGTCGGGCACGCGCCGCCGGCCGAGATCGAGCGCGCGATTCACCGGACCCGCCTCGTCGACGGGCTGGACATCGGTGACTGGGCCGGGCTGCCACGGCTGGCGGCCGCGATGTCGGCCGAGTCGAACGCGACCCGCAAGTGGCTGAGCACCATGCAGTTGTGGGCGCGTGAGCGACGTCCCCTGGACGGCCCGGAGCTCGCGAAGGCCGGCCATCTCACCGGCGGCTCACCGGACGGGCGCTCCGCCTGGGAGCGGCTCGACGCGATGACCGGCCTCGGGACGGTGAAGGAGCACGTCCGCCGGCTGGCGGGCGCGACGCGGCTGCTGGCGGCGCGGCCGGCCGGGTCGGGCCGGCGGGCGCAGGCGGGTTCGCACCATCTGGTGTTCACGGGTGGGCCGGGCACGGGCAAGACGACGGTGGCCCGGCTGATCGGCGAGATCTACCGCGCGATCGGCGTTCTGCGCCGGGGTCACGTCCGCGCGCCCGAGGTCTCCCAGCTCGTCGCCGGCTACGAGGGTCAGACCGCGATCGCGGTGAACCGGGAGGCCGACGAGGCGCTGGACGGTGTGCTGTTCATCGACGAGGCGTACCGGCTCACCGAGCGTCGGGACAGTCCGTTCGGGCAGGAGGCGGTCAACGCCCTGCTGAGCCGGATGGAGAACGACCGTGAACGGCTGGTCGTCATCGTCGCCGGCTACCAGGAACACATGAGGCGGTTTCTGGACGCGAACCCGGGGCTGCGCGGGCGCTTCCCCGAAGCGAACATCATCCACTTTCCCGACTACGAGCCCGACGAGCTCACCACCATTCTCCTGCGCCAGCTCACCGCCGGCGGCCTGACCTGGGAGCCGGAGACCGAACAGGCGCTGCGCGCCGTTGTCGCCGGCATGTACCGCCGCCGCGGCGAGGACTTCAGCAACGCCCGGGCCATGCGGTCCCTGGCCGACGAGCTGCGCGCCCGGTGGTCCGGCCGTGTCCTGGCCGACGGCGGCCCGGGCGGCGACCCGGCGCGGCTGGCCGCGCTGTGGGAGCGCCCGCTGCTGCCGGCGGACATCCCCGAGCGCCTCCAACGGGACCTGCCCGGGCGGGTCCCGCCGATCGAACAGGTACTGGCCGCGCTGGACGCGCTGGTCGGCATGGGGCCGGTGCGCGCAAGCCTGGAGGCCCTCCAGCGCAGGCTGCGCCACCGCCAGCGGATCGGCGCCCCGGGCGTCGTGGCGCCGCACCTGCTCTTCCTCGGGCCACCCGGGACGGGCAAGACGACCGTCGCCCGCCTGGTCGGCGAGATGTTCGCGGCGCTCGGCCTGCTCAGCAAGGGCCACGTCGTCGAGGTGAAGCGGGAGGACCTGGTCGCCGGCTACCTCGGCCAGACCGAGCAGAAGACCAGCGACGCCATCGCCAAGGCGATCGGCGGGGNGCTGTTCATCGACGAGGCGTACGCCCTCGCGCGGGGCGGCCCGCAGGACTTCGGCCGGGAGGCGATCAACACGCTCGTCCCCGCGATGGAGAACCTGCGCGGGCGGCTCGTCGTCATCGCCGCCGGCTACCCCGGCTCGATGCGGGAGTTCCTCGCCGTCAACGAGGGCCTGCCCTCGCGGTTCGGCGAGACGATCGAGTTCCCGGACTACGAACCCAACGACCTGGTCGAGATCCTGGAGCGGATGGCCGGCGCGGCGGGCTACCGGCTCGACCCGGCGGCCCGCCCGGCCGCCGCCGACTGGTTTCGCCGCCGGCGGGACGCGGACGGCCCCGCCTTCGCCAACGCCCGCACCGCCCGCGGCCTGCTGGACCGGATGGAGGACCGGCTGACCGCGCGGATGGCGCAGCGGCCCGACGCCGACCAGGCCGAACTGACCACGTTGACCGAGGCGGACCTGCCCGCATGACGTCCCCGACCCAGCCCAGGGGCCAGTTGGGACCGGTCGATCCCGTCGGTTCCGTCGGTTCCGTCGGTCCGTTCTGCCCGGTCTGCGAGCTGGCCATCCCGCCCGTGCTCCCCGGCCAGGCCGGCGAGCAGCGCTGCGACGGGTGTGGCTGGACGCTGCGCGGCCCCGTCCTGCTCGGGCCGCTCACGCCCGAGGTGACCGCCGCGTTCGACCGGCGGCTCGGCGCGGCCAGCCGGGGTTACGACCTGGGCGCCGCGGCCCGGGTCCTCGCCGCGTTCGGTGACGCCGAGCCGGGCTTGGCCGACGAGCTGGGACGCGCGGTCCGGGCCGGCCCACCGGCTCCGGGCGAGCTCGAGGCCGCGCGTGCGGAGCTCGCCGCCGCTGCCCGCGCCGCCGGCCGCGGAGCACGGCCGCGCGGCCCGACGCTGACGACGGCGCTGCTCGGCCTCGTCGGCCGGATGGGCCGGGCCGGACTGGGCGGCGGTGTCCGGCCGGGCGTCGCCGAGGTGACGGCGGATGCAGTGACCCTGTCCGTCGTCGAGGTCGACGAGCTGGGGCTGCCCGTCGCCCGCGAACTCGTCCGCCGCGACTGGGCGGAGTTGCTCCCCGGCCTGCCGAGCGACCGGCCGACCCGGCTGCTGCGGCTGGCCGGCGGGGTCGGTCCCGTCGGCGCGGTGCCGTCGGCCGCCGTCGGGGCCGTCACCGGCGCGCTGAGCGCCGCCGGCGTGACCGACGTCGTCGTCGCCTGGCGGCTCGACGACGGCTGGCCGCCGCTGGAGCGCTTCGCCGAGGCGCTCGCCGAGCCGGGGGCCTTGCGCGCGAACGTCACCTGGTGCCGGGCCTGGCCCGGCGAGTCCCCCGCCGCCGTGCTGGCTCAGGCGCCGCTGCCCACCGGGTACGGCCTGGTCGTCGCCGAGGTGGCGCAGGGGAGCCGGAACGTGCGGCTCACGACCGTCCCGCTGTTCGACGCCGGGCTCGTCGTCGGACCGAACGGGACGCCGTCCGTCGAGGTCACCGTCGGCGCGCCGCGGGGAGGCTTCGAGCTCGCGCTCGTCGTGGTCGCCCGCCCGGGTGGCACGACGGATCCGGCAGCCTGGCGGCCGGTGGCGATCGGCCGGTGCGTCGCGGCACCGGGCAGCACGCTGCCCGTCCGGGTGGCGCTCGAGGGCCCCCGGACGGTCCGGTTCCTCGAACCACCCGGGACCCGCTCGGAGCAGGTCCCGCCCGGCGGCTCGGCCGGCCCGGACAGCCCGCTGGCGGCGTCCTGGCGCGAGCTGCGCGACGGCCAGCCGTCGACCTACGGCGCCGAGCCGCTGGACCTCGTTCTGCTGGTGGAAACCGGCGGGCTCCCCCGGACGGTCGCGGCGCGCCTGTCGTTGGCCGAGCGGCTGCTGGAGCTGGTCGGCCGCGAGCACCCGGAGCCGGAAGCCGTCCGGGTAAGTGTCATCGGGTACGCCGATCACGACGTGCTCGACCCGCTCCGGGCCGGGCAGCCGGTCGTGCGGTCGGTGATCGCCCGTGCGCCCGCCGAGGCCGCAGGGGCGCCGCAAGGGTGGCGGACGCCGCACGTCACCGACGTCGCGGCGCCGATCGAGGACGCGCTGCACACGGCGCTCGACCTGCCGTGGCGGCCGGACGCGTACGGTGTCCTGATCACCATCGGGGCCCGCGGGCCGCACCCGCCGACGAAGCGAGGCGACACCTCGCTGGCAAACGAGTGCGAGTTCGGGCACGACTGGGAGCGGCTGCTACGCCGGTTGGTGGAGCGGGTCGACCCGGTCCGGATCGCCGCGCGGGGCGGCCTGGACTTCGTCCCGACCGAGCGGAGCAGCGAGGACGTGGGCCGCGCCGAGCGGGCCTGGGCGGCCCTCGGCGAGCATGGCCAGCTCCCGGCCGGCGCCGGCTACCGGGAACTGGCCGAGCTCGCCGAGCTGCTCGAGGACGGCCCCGCCGGCGCCGGCCGGCGCGGACGAGCTCTGGCGGTCCCGCTGCTGACGCCGACGCCACCACCGTCCGCCGGGACCGAGCCGGTGAGCAACAGATCCAGGCGGAGCCGTTCGACCGGGACGGCCGGCCTGACCGGCGCGACCGGGCCGGCCGGCTCGGGGTGGAGGGTGCCATGATCGACGTGCGGATCGGCCTGTGGGGCGCACCGAGNAGCGGGAAGACAACCCTGCTCGCGGCGTTGCCCCTGGCCGCGCAACAGTCCCGGATGCCGGGTGACAGCTGGAACGTCTTCGGGGCCGACGCGCGGGCGACGTCCTGGCTCAACGAGGAGGTCGGCCGGCTCATGGGTGGCCGGTTCTCGCCCGCGACGGCGCTCAGCACCCGGCTGAGCCTGGTCATCGCGGGCGAACGTCAGCCGGACTACGGCACCCGGGTGCTGCGGACCCGCATCACCGTCGACGTGCTCGACGTGCCCGGGGACCTGTTCCAGCAGGGCGTGGTCGTGGGGGCCGCGGGGGCCGAGGGGGCCGCGCAGGAGGTGAGCTTCGACGGCGCGCCGGCCGGCGGTGGTGGGCCCCCGGTGGCCAAGCAGGCGAGCGGCTACGAAGAGCTCCTGCGGCACCTCACCGCCTGCGACGGGATCATCCTGCTGTTCGACCCGATCCGCGAGATTCGGGACCGGAACAGCTACACCGCCTTCAACGCGGTGCTGAGCGAGCTGCTCCAACGTTGCTACCAGGCCGGGCGGGTGCAGGGCGGCAAGCTGCCCCACCACCTGTTCGTCTGCGTCACGAAGTTCGACGACCCGCGGGTGATGAACGCGGCGCTGACTCCGGGTGAGCTGGCGGAGCTCAGCCGGCGAGCGGCTCCCGTGATCGACCAGTCGATCGCGGGGCGGTACTTCGACCAGCTTGCCGACCGACCCGGCACCGGCGCCGGCCACGTCCGCGCCGCCATCCGTTCGGCGTTCCGGCGCGAACGGGTCGAGTTCTACGCGACGTCCTCGATCGGCTTTCGGGCCGGGCCGGGCCGGCCCTTCAACCCGCATCACTATCAGAAAACGGTGCTCACCCAGGGTGAGACGCGCATCGTGGGCGAGGCGGCGCCGGTGGGGGTCCTGGAGCCGTTCCTGCGGATGGCGGGCAAGATCACTCGTCAGCGCGGCGGGCCGGCGGCGTGAACGGGCCCACCGGCACGGTCGAGTTCGACTGGGCACTGTTCAGCAAGCGGCCTGGCCAGCGCGACGACTACACGGTCATCGCCGCAAGCGCCGCACGCGTCCGCCCGGCCAGCCTCGCAAAAATGATCACGTACTTCGCGGTCGGCCAGCCGGCAGGTCCGGCGCCGGGCCAGCCGGGGGCGCTGCCCTGGGTCACCTTCACCGCGGCGACCGTCAGCGGCACCCCGTACATNGNCATCGCGATCAAGGAATGGCCGGCGGCACCGACCACGGACGCCACCGGCCGGATCATNGTCCCGACCCGGTTCTTCTGCCTTCCCGAGGTCGACTTCCACCGGGAGCTGGGTAGCTACCTCGCCTTCCACGACGCCGTGCGCGACGTGGCGCCCGACGGCCTGCCCAGCCAGATCGGCACCGGCCTGCTCGCTCTGCGGGTCAGCCGCCTCGACCGGCGCACCGTGCTCGCCTCGCCCGCCTGGGAGCCGGTCGGCGCCGGCCGCGCGGCCAGCCTGCGCGCCGCGCTGGCCACGGCGGCACTGCTCGTCGAGCGACCGGTGACGCTGACGCCGGCGCGCGTCGTCGACCTGCGAGCGCGAGTCTCCTACCTGGATCTGACCGCCGCGATGCTGCCGGCGGGAGCCGCCGGTGCGCTGGCCGCCAGCACGTGGGCCGATGTCCGGGCCAGCCAGCAGGTGCGGCTGGCGTTCGGCGACGACCTGGGCGCGGGTGAGGCCGCCCGGCTCGACCCGGCCCGGCCGCCGAGCCTGCGCCAGCTCGCCACGGCTTCCGGCACGGGCGGCGCCACGGCTGCCGGCGCTTCGACGATCGGCGCCACGAATGCGGGCGGCCGCTACGCCGCCGTGCTGGCCCATCTCGTCGGCGCCAGCCGGTCGGCGCCGGGCGGCGAGGACGAGCCGGCGACCGAGCGGCTGCTGACCGGCCTGGTCGAGGCGCTCGCCGCCGACCTGACCCCGCGGGCGTTCAGTCGCCCGCAGGAGTTCGCCGAGCACCTGGCGGTGACCGCGGCGACGAGCCTGGCCGCAGCCGTCCGCTCCGGCAGCCGGAGCCCGCGTGACGCCCGCGGCTACCTGGCCTCGATGCCGGTCGGCTCCGACCCGTCCCAGTGCCTGTTTCCCCTGCTCCTCGACGGTCCCGAGCCCGACGACCTGCGTCTCGCGCTGCGGCAGTGGCCCGGGCCCGGCGTGGCCGGCTCGACGCATCCGGCGACGGCGCTGGTGCGCGCGTTCGTCGGCGCCGGCGTGCCGGTGGGGATCATCGAGGAGCGGTTGACGGACGCGCCGACCCCGGTACGCGCCGCGGTCGTCGCCGCCCTGCTGGAGCCGCAGTCCGGCGAGACCGCGCCCCGCGAGGACGCCGTCAACCTGGCCGCCGAGCTGATCCGCGGCAGCCAGCCGGGCCGGGACGACGACGACTGGGCCGCCGTGCGCTCCCGGCTGCTCGCCGCGCCGGAGCTGGCCCTGCTGATCGTGCTCCGCCACATCGAGGCACGCCCCGGCGTCGGCCTCAACAACCTGTTCCGCTGGCTGGAACCGGGGCCGTCGTCGCGTACGGCCGGCGTCCTGAAGCCCTACCGGCTGCTTGCCGACAAACGGCCGCCGGCCGCGGCCGACCTCACCACGCTCACCCTGGTCGACCCGGCGGTGGTCGATCGCGCGATGCAGGCGCTGGTGAGCCTCGCCGCCGCCTGGCGGCTGCCCAGGTACGTGCTGCCCGCCGTCGGCGGCTGGCTGGAGACCGAGACCCAGTCCGGTCAGCTCCACTTCGGGCCGCGCCGCAAGGAGGAATGGCGGGCGCTGCTCGAGCGGCTGGACGAGGAGCGCGCCGAGCGGGACCGGTTGCTGCGCCTGATCGGCGCCCTCCCACCCAAGCAGTCGAAGTCGCTGCTCAAGGGCGGGAAAGGACGGAAGGCGGCCCCCGTCACCGTCGCCCTCGGTTGGCTCGGCGGCACCCAGGCCGTGCTGCGGACGGAGGACCGGGCGCTGATCGAGCTCGTCCTGAGCCACCTGCCCACGGTGACGGACGCGGACCCCGGCGCGGCCCGCTCGCCCGGCGAGCCCGACGCGACCGAGCTGTCCTTCGCCGGGGACGGTGCCGGGGTGGCGGTCGCGATCGCATACTCGGCCTCCGGCGGCTGGCGGGCCGGCCATACCGAGTTCGCCCCCTTCGTCGCCGCCGGGGGGCGGTTGGTCGAGTTCTGCGAAACGGTCCACACCCGCCTGGAGACCGGCGGGGAGCCCGGCAGCATGACCCTGCCCGGCGTGGCGGATCCCCTGGTCGTCGCCCGGCTCGCGGGCGAGGTCGCGGCGTTCGGCTTCGCGGCCGTCGCCCGGGTCGCCGCCCGGCTGCTCGAGGGGCCGGTCGTGATCGTCACCGGGCCGGACCGGCCGCCTCTCCGGCAGCGCCTGACCTTCCTGCGGGCCGTGTTCGCGCTGCTGCCCGCGGGCGTGTCCGCCTCGATGACCGTCGCGACCTGGGCGGCGGACCCGTCGCCGTTCCGGCTCGCGTTCACCGCGCGGACGCCGAGCACCGACACCACCGCTGTCAGGTGGCCGCCCCGGCCGGACGACGGGTTGCACGGCCTTGCCGGCATCTACGCCGACCGGNTGGGCTGGGCCCGGGCGCTGAGCGAGGGCACGGAACCGATCGTCGGCCAGCTCGCCGCGATGACCGACGCGGTGACCCTGGACGACCTGGCGGACCGGCTGGCCCTCGTCGGCGGTGCCAACCAGGCGTTCGGGCCGCCAGGGGAGTCCCGGCCGGTGGCGCTGGCCACGGCGAGGGAACGCCGCCGCGCGATCCTGGCCGGCCGGGCCGACACCGTCGAGGCCATGGTCCGCGCGCTGGTCGTCCTGCTTGCCGACGGCGGGGTCGCCGATGTCGAGGCGGCGTACCGGCTCGCCGACCGGGCCCGGCAGCAGGGCCGGCTCGACGACGTTCTCGCCGCCCTGCTCCGGCGCTCGGAGGCGGACCGGGAACGGCTGGCCCGCGTCCACCGAGGCGCCGTCCGGCTCGGGCTGATCCTCCCCGGCGAAGGCCTCAGACTCGTCCTGCGCGAGGCGCTGCAGGCGACACCGGCGGCCGCCGTCCGCCTGCTCGTCCAGCTCGACCTCGACGGCCGTGGACCCGGCGAGCTGGCGGAATGGAGCCNCTGGCTGCGCGCCGACGGCCAGCTCGCCGACCTCGCCGCGTTCGACGCACTGCTGGCCGACCAGCCCGCCAGCGAGGCGGCGAGGACCCGCGCCGAGGCCTACGGGCCGGACGCCCGGGCGCTGCTGCAGCGGCTCGCGCCCCGCGAGTCGGCGGTACCCGCGCCGCCGGCGGCCCGGCTCCCCGAGCCGGCGGCCACCGAGCGGTCCGATGCCGTGCCCACCGAGCCGGCGCCCACCGAGCCGGCGCCCACCGAGCCGGCGCCCACCGGTGCCGTGCCCGGTGTGCCGCCGCCTGCCGAACCGGCGGGGGTCGCCTCGGCCGGGTCCGGCGGCTGGGCCGGTGACGGTGCCCAGGCCACCACCGCCCACAGCGCCGGCGGTCCGGGCGAGCAGGCGGTGGCGGGCACCAACCCGGACGAGCCGTGGCGCAGCAGCGGCTGGCGGCCCGGCGGCTGGTCGGCCGGCGGTCCTTCGGGGGGAGCGGGCTGGTGACGGCCGCCTCGCCAGCCTCGGCCGCCCCCGGTACGGCGCGTTACGCGGCCTACGCCGCAGCCGGCTGGGCGGTGGGCCGCGGCCCGGCCGTCACCGCGGCGCTGCCGGACGAGCAGGTCGGCCGCCCCTACCTGCTCGTCTGCCAGGTCGCAACCGCCGCTGCGGCCGCCACACTGGTCGGCCTCGGGACGGTCGCCTCCGGGGCCCGACTGGTCCGGATCCTCGGCCACGAGACGGCCAGCGGTCCGGGCGCCGCCTGGTTCGCGCAGCGGGCCGGCGCCGGGGACGGCCACGCCGCCGACCTGGCGGCGATGGTCGGTGCCGGCGGCGCCAGGCTCTCCGAACTGCTCAGGCAGGCTGCCGAGAGACCGCGGATACGGGGCAGCGCGGTGGCGGCGTTCGGGCCGGCGAGCGAGTTCCGCCTGACCCTCGGCGATCTGCTCGACGGCTCCGGGCCGGTCGGGGCGACCGCCGAGGCCGCCGTCCGCGCCGTCCTCGAGCGCCGGGCCGACCTGTTCACCGGCCGGGATGCCCCCGGGTCCGTCGGTACTGCCGGCGGCGGTCCGATGCTGCAGGGACTGGTCGTCGGGCCGCTCGGGGTGCTGCCCTGGCTCGCGACGGCGGTCAGGGCGGCGGCCGTCGAGCGACTGGCGGCCGTCGATCGGCTGGCGGCCACCGGCGCCACGGCCGCGGTGGAGATACTCGCCGCCGACGACCCGTCCGGTGCGGCCGCCCGCGGCGACGAGCTGGTCGCCGCCGGGCGCGCGCACGTCGTGGACCGCTGTGAACGCGCCGTCCGGCTGTACACGCACCAGGTCCGGGACGGGCGGCTGGCCGAGGCCACGATCGCCGTCGCCGCGGCCGGCGACGCCTGGCCGGAACGGGTCACGACGGACGCGGGACCACTGCTGGTCCGCGTCGACGGGGACGCCGCGGTCGAGATCGCGGTGGAGGTGCGGCCGGCCGACTCGGGCCCGGCCCGGCGCGCGCGGCTGNGGCTGCCCGGCGGCCTGGCGGCCGGTGACTACCACGTCGGCCTCCGGCCGGGCCGCTACCCGGCCGGCGGGCTCGTCCTGAGCCCGGCCGGCGGTGGCGAGGCCCGGGTGCTGGAGATCCCGGCCGATCCCGACAATGAACATCCACGCATCTGACCATCCCGGGGCACGCCGGTACCGGCCGCGCCCGCCCATCAGCCAGGGGGGTTCCCGATGTCCGAAGGGGCGTTCGACGCGCTGCGCGCGGGGCTCGCGGACGCCGCGAAGACGCTGCGGGCGCTGACCGAGAACGGCGATGCTGACCGGCTTGACCTGCTGAACGCCGTCATGGGACTCGACGACGCGATGGGCGACGCCGCCGAGCTGCTCGCCACGCTGCCGGCCTTCCTCGCCGCCGCCGAGCCGGTTGAGCCGATCCGGTCGGACCTGGCCGACTGGGCGTCCCGGCAGGCCGAGGCGGCCCGGCGCGTCGCCCATGCGCGGGCGCTGCTGGACGCGCGGCTGGCCGACGAACGCCAGCTCGACGGGCTGGCCGCCGAGCACGCCGAGCTGACCCGGCGGCTCGCCGACCTCGAGCGGGCCGAGCGGCTCGCCGCGTCGCTGCCGGCTCTGCGCGAGCAGCACCGAGTGCTCGCGGAGCGGGTCTCGGCCTTCTCCGACCCGGCGCTGCGCGCCGAACAGGCCGTCGAGCTGGCCGCCGTCCAGCTTGACCTGCTGACCGGCCTGCGCGCCGGCGGCTGGCGTGCCGAGCTGGCCGACGCGCTCGCCGCGGCGGCGGCCGCGCAGGCACGGCTCGCCGAGCAGCTCGCCGTCGACCGGGAACGCCTGAGCGGGCTCGAGGGCGAGAACGACCGCACCCGCGCGGAGCTGGCCGTCATCGACGAGCGGGCCGCCCGGCTCGAGGACGAGCACCGCGAGCTGCAGGCCCGGCTCTCGGCGCGGCTGAAGGCCAACCAGCGGGTCGCGGGCAGCATGGCCGGGCTACGCGAGGCCGACCGGCGCCTCACCGAGATCGACGGCATGCTGGCCGCGGCCCTGCGCGAGCGGGAGACCGCCCTGGCCGACAGTCGTCGCCGGCGGCGCAACGGCGAGGCGACCTGAGACGCGCACTACTGCCTGGGCAGGTATCCCTCGATCATGTCCCGCCAGGCCCTGGCCGTCTCGCTCGGGAGCTTCGGCCGTCCGAGCAGGTAGGTGCGCACCGCCACGCGCAGGCTGTCCGGGAGCATGTGGCCGGTGTCCCGGACGAGGCTCTCCAACAGCCGCAGCGTCCGGTCGGCGACGGCGAGGTCGGCCGGCCAGCCCTCGGCGTCCAGCGACCTGCCGAGCTCGTGCAGCAGCCGGACGCCCATGTCGGAGGCGAACCGTCTCGTGAGACCCATGACCGTCCGATGCAGCGCGACGCCGTAGTCGGGCACCGTCATCCGTGCCGCGATCGGCCGGACCGGGCGCCCGTCGAGCAGCAGCGCCACCGCGTCGGCCAGCGCCACCGCCGCCAGCTGGCCACCGGGCCGGTTGGCTCCGGGTGCGCCGCCGGTTCCCTGGCCGGCTGACGCACGTAGCTCACCNGCCCAGGCCGCGGCCACCGGGGCGGCCAGTGACCTGGCGGCCGCCTGCTCCAGCAGCCAGCGCGTCATCGGGACGCGCAGCGGCTCCCCGACGCCGACCAGCCTCNCCAGCCGCGAGAGTGCCAGCAGATACCGGTGGTCGGCGAGCAGCGGCAGGCCCGCCTCGCTGCCGGCGGCCGCGAACACCTGCCCGTCCGGCCGGTTCGAGAGGACCTCGACGAACGGCCGTACCGCCTGGGCAAGCGCGGGCTCGCGGACCAGCCAGGCCAGCCAACCCACGCTGTGCGCGGCTGCCTGGCCGCCGTCGAGGCCTGGGCCGCCATTGCGGGCCGCAGCGCCCGCAGGGCGGGCACCGGCGGCGCGCTGGTCGTCCGCGACGGCCAGCCGCGCGAGCTCCAGCGACACGTACGGCGCGCCGTGGTGGTGCGCGAGCGCGGCGCGCACCGCGTCGTCCTGCTCGCGGGTATCCAGGCCCGCCAGCTTCCCCCGCAGCCGCTGAGCGCGCAGCAGGGCGGAGGTGTCCTCGGCGCTCCGGAGGGCAGCGCGTCGGCGCGCCTGCTGGTCCTCGGTGCCGGCCGCGGCCCCCGCGTGGGCGCGCCGAGCCCGGGTCAGGACCGGGACCAGCGTCGCGAAGAAGGCCGGCCCCGGCAGGTCAGCCAGGCTGAGCAGCGCGTGGCGCGGGTCGGCGATCGGGTGCGCGCCCTGGTAGGCCGGCTCGGTGAGGTGCGCGACGATGCGCTCCACCGGCTCGCCGTACCGGTCCCGCAGACCGATGAGCAACCGCTGGTACTCCGCGGCCACGTCGGGCAGCGCCGGCAGCTCACCCGGGTGACCGCCGACGGGCACCCGGGCCGCCACCGCGCCGGGCCACGCCTGGTCGCTGAACGCCAGCCGGATCCGGTGGTCGGCTCCGGAACGCACCCAGGTGGAGGCGACGAGCTGGGCCCGTTGGCCGAACGGCAGCAGCGCCGCCACCGCGTCCAGCAGCCGCAGCCGCTCCGCCACCCGCTGTTCCGGCGGCAGCGCGGGCGCGCCGAGCAGCGCGACCGGGCCGCACAGCACCAGGCCCGCGACGCCGGCGGCGAACCGGAACCGATCCTCGTCGGCCAGGTACTGCGCGACCACCGCCGGGTCGAGCCCCGGGAGGTGCCCGAGCCGGGCCGGGGCGCCGGCCTCCGCATCGGTCGCGGCGTCGGCCTCTGGGCGTAGGACCGCCGCGACCGCCGGGTCCAGGCGCAGCGCGCTGTGGAGATCCTCGTACGTCACCTGTGCGGCGGCGAGCTCGTCGAACGGCGCGCACAGGTAGGTGGTGCGCGCGATCCGCCGGCCCGCGCCGTCGACCTCGGCGGTCCAGTCGCACCGCGCGACCCCGAGCAGACCGCCGCCCGGGCGCGGGGCGTAGCTCACCGTCACCCAGGGAAGTCCACCGGTGTCCGGCCGGCCAGCGGCCTCCGGCGGGGGCGGGGTGCCCGGGGTGAAGCGTCGCAGGATCGCCCCGTAGTCGCCGCGCCCGAAGTAGACCGAGCTGCACCGCAGGACCGCGTAGTCGGCGAAGGTACCCGGCAGCTTGCCCTTGACCGCCCATCCGGCCTCGATCCGCGCGGGCGGTCGACCCGCGCGCGGGGGCTCGTCGGGGGGGTGGTCTCCGCCGCGGTCGGCGGCCCCTCCGTGCATGGCGCCAGCCGCCTACAGGACGAGCGGGCCGGGTGGCGGCGGCGGGTTGAAGGTCCCGTCGCCCGCGCCGCCGGCCGGGCGGGGCCAGTCGCCGCCCGTTCCGGTAGGGGGCCCGAGGCCGTCGGGGTTGTCAGGGCCGTCGGGACCGCCGAGGTCGTCGAGGTCGTCGAGGTCGTCGCCGGGCTCGCGGGGCCGCGTCGGCTCGACGGCCCGCGGCGGGCGCGCGCGGCGGATGGAGTCCNCCAGCCAGAGAAACGGCTCCAGCACGTTGACCGGGCGGGCCCGGCCGCGGATCCGATTGACGCCGCCCACGCCGTCCTCCACATTCCGGAAGTCCTGAATGCGGAAATAGCCACTCGGGCCGATGTAGAAGCCGACGGAGGATGTCGCGAAGTAGCGAATCCGGTCAGGGTGGAAGTACCGCTCGAGCATGNCGCGGACCAGCACACCGCTGCCAGCCCGGCCGCCTCGGCAGAGCTCGGCGAAGAAGTCGGCCGCGTCGTCGTCGACGATCTCCGGCTGGAGCGTCTCGTCCTCGCTGATCCCGACGAAGCCGCCGTCGTAGGCCTGCCGGAACACCTCGGGGTCGTCAATCTTGGTGACGCAGATGGCCAGGTAGTGGGGGAGTTTGCCGTCCGGGAGCCGGGAGAGCTCCTCCGCCCGCAGCGCCACTCGTCCGAGCATGCTCTCGAGGAACTGGTAGGAGTCACCCCGGCCGGCCTCGCGCAACGGATCGAACAGATAGACCATCCCGTCCGCCCGGGCCAGATGGTCCACGAGGTTCTCGACGTCGTCGCCGGCCTCGGGTGTCTGGGCGAACAGGTCACTCACGTAGTCGTCCGAGGACGGGNCGAGGACCGCCTCCTCAGGCTGGTTGCGGAACATCGTGCCGCTGACGTCGAGCAGGGTGATGCGGAAGTCACGGCGACGGGCGCGCTGGCGCAGCATCCGGGCCAGCCACGCGCCACGCGACCGTGGCCGGAGCATCCGCAGCGACAGCGGCTCGGGGACGTCAGTGCTGGCCTGCGGAAACTCGCCGTTGGCGAGCTGGGTGCCCGCCTCGGCCAGGAACCTCGACGTGCGCGCGTTTCCCGGGAACATCAGCCAGTCCTGCTCGCCGCCGCGCTGGCGGGCGACCGCGACCTGCAGAGCGGCGAGCATCGTCGTCTTGCCGCTCTGCGTCGCGCCCCACAGCCCGATCCGGCTGCCGGTCTCCGCTTCGTTCTCCTCACGCCGGCCGGTCCGGCGCCCGCCGGCCGCGGGGCCGCCGCGATCGGCCGCGCCGCCGAACCCGGCTGCGCCGACACGGCGGCGTTCGCGCGCGCGGTCACCTCCCCGCCCAGGGCGAAGACCATCGCCCCGCCCGGCGGGGCCGCGCCGCCAGCCCCGGGCGCCTCGCCCCGGGCCGGTCGGTTCGGCCGGCTGCGTCATCCGTTCCACCACCGGGTACCGGCAGGATCGCCGGACTCGTGCCAGGTCATGATTCCCCCGTACTCGTCTCGCGGACGATGCCNACCACTCCACCTCGTTCGCAGCCACGGCGAAGATGGGTCTGGCCGGATAAATCTACCATTTACCCGGTGTCGGGGCTTCGGGTGCCGGTCCGCCGTCACGGTCCCCGCGAGCCGACCACGGCGCTGCCGGCGGTGCTGTACGTCCATGGCGGCGGCCGCAGGGGAAGAAGACTCGGCGAAAAGCGACCGGACTCCGTCTCAGCGCGGCTCCTGCCAGCGTGGTTCCTCAAGCGTGGTTCCTGGAAGCGTGGTTCCTGGAAGCGTGAGTCCGGTAGGCGTGGTGCCGCCTGAAGAAGCATTTTCGTGTACGGGTGCCGTGGGTTGTCGAAAACCGCCTTCGCGGCTCCTTCCTCCACGACCTCACCGTCTTTCATGATGAGTAGTCGGTCGCTGACGTGTGTTACGACGGTGAGGTCGTGAGTGATGAACAACCTGGCGATTCCCAGCTGCCGTTGCAGCTCGGACAGCAGGNCGAGCACCTGGGCCTGCACCGACACGTCCAGCGCGGAGACGGGCTCGTCGCAGACTGGATGAGCTGGATGCGCCGCCAGCGCCCTCGCCTGGACCGCGCCGCTGCCCCTGACCAGGGCTGCCCGTGGAGCAGCACGCGTCCCTGGTCGGGGTGGGTCAGACCCGTCACCGTCCGCGCGAGTGTGCTCTTGCCGGAGCTGGACTCGCCGACCAGTCCGACGGTCTCGCCCNCCCGCGGTGTCAGAGACACCTCGGCCACCGCACGCCGGTCGCCGAAGGACCGGGTCACGCGGTCGACCTCGACCAACGGGTCGCCGTCACGGACGCGGGCGCGGGTCGCGCGTGTTCCCCGCGCGATGTCGAGCGGATACTGAAGGGACCCCCGCTTCTCGTGGTCAGATGGATCAGACGGAGCGGATGCGCCCCGCGAACGGCGAACCGCGAACGGCGAACCGCCGGCGGCCGTGAACCGCGTTACCTCGCGGGCGCNGGACCGAGGCCGGCGGCCACCGCCAGGCGCCGCAACGAGTTCCGTCGATCCTCGGGATCGTGGATGTTGGAGATGGCCATCACCTCGTCGGCCCCGCTGGCCGCGACGAGTTCGCCAAGCCGACTCGCCACCCGGTCGACGCCGCCGACCACGTCACCGCGGACATCCAGCGTGTCGCGCGCGGCCCGCTGGGCGTCGGTGAGACGCCGGGCCAGCGCCCGCTCGACGGGCTCGAGCGGGCTGGGGTTGCCGGTGAGATGGTCGAGCACGGCGAGCCGCTCGGGGGCGGCGAGGGCCTCCGCGTGCTCGTCGTCCTCGCCCACCCAGACCCGGGCGGCGAGGATCCCCAGCGGCCGGTCTCCCGGCGCGGCCGGCACGAAGGACTCGCGGTAGCAGCGCAGCGCGCGGGCGGCCACCGCCGGGTCCTGGTAGACGCAGAAGAAGCCGTACCCGAGCCCGGCCCGAGCGGCGAGCTCGGCGCTGCCGACACTGGAGCCGAGCAGGAACACCGGAGGCAGCGGGACCCCGGCCGGTGACGCGACGAGCGCTCGGTGGGGATCATCGGCGGGAAGCTGGCAGCGCCCGCCGATGCCGAGCAGGTGCCGCAGGTGGTCGCCGAACCTCTCCAGTCCGTCCGGGGTGCGCAGCAGCGCGTCGCGGGTGGGGTCGTCGCCGGTACCGGTGGACCGGCCCACCCCGAGATCGATCCGTCCCGGATGCAGTGCCTCAAGGGTGCGGAACTGCTCGGCGACGTGCAGGGGCGCGTGGTTGGGCAGCATGACGCCACCGGAGCCAACGCGTATCCGGCTCGTTCGGTCGGCGATGTGGCCGATGAGGATTTCCGGTGCCGCGATCGCCATGTTCCGCACGCCGTGGTGTTCGGCCAGCCAAAACCGGGTGTAGCCGAGCTCGTCGGCGAGCTGGGCGAGGGCGGTCGAGTGACCGAGGCTCTGCGCCGGCGTGATCTCCGCGGACACGGGACCCTGGTCGACGATGGAGACGGCGACCACCTACAGCGCCCTCGCCAGCGGTCGCCGGGCCGCGACGTCCGGGATCGGGAGCCCGTAGTGCTCCCGCAACGTCGTCCCGCGGTAGTCCGAGCGGAAGATGCCACGCCGCCGCAGGATCGGCACCACCTGGTCCACGAGGGCCGGNAACCCGTCGACGGTGACGTCCGGCATGAGGGTGAACCCGTCGACCACTCCGGCGGCGAACCAGGTCTCGATCACATCGGCGACCTGTTCGGGGTCGCCCACCGCGACGATGTGCCCCCCACCGCCGCCCCGGCGGATGATGTCGCGCAGCGTGTGCCCCGCCGCGGCGAGGCGGGCGAACGGACGGGCGTGGCCGCGCACGCGCGCCAGGTTCTCCCGCAGGGTCGGCGGAACCGGGCGGTCCAGCTCCAGATCCTCGGCGGGCAGGCCGAGCTGCGCCGCGAGGGCCCGCAGCGAGCCGCGCGGGTCGGACAGCTCGTCGAGGGCCTGGCGCCGTTCGAGCGCCTCCCGCTCGGTGCCACCGACGGAGGTGACGAGTCCGGGCAGGAACCGCACCGCATCCGGCGGACGGCCCAGACCTGCCGCCCGGGACCGGACGACGTCCAGCTCCGCCCGGGCCGTGTCCAGGTCCACCGCGGCCGTGAACATCGCCTCGCCGGTCCGCGCGGTGAGCGTCCGCACCTGGTCGGACACCCCCGNGTGGTATAGCACCGGGTAGCCCTGTTCGGAGGGGGGAAGGCTGAGNGGCCCCCGGACGCTGAAGAACCTGCCCTGGTGGTCGATCGGCCTGATCTTCGCCATGTCGGCATACAGCCCGGACTCCACGTCCGCGACCAGGGCGTCGGGTGCCCAGCTGCGCCACAGGTCGAGCACGACCGCGACGAACTCCTCGGCCCGGGCGTAGCGCGTCTGGCTGCTCGGCTCCTGTGCGACGAAGTTCGCCGAGACCCGTGGACCCGATGTGGTCACGGCGTTCCAGCCGGCCCGGCCGTGACTGATCAGGTCCAACGCCTGGAACCGACGGGCGATGTTGAACGGTTCGTTGAACGTGGTGGACGCCGTGCCGACCAGCCCGATCCGCTCGGTGACCGTGGCCATCGCGGTCAGGATCAGCGTCGGCTCCAGGCCGTTGAGCTGCGGGTAGTTGTCGATGTCGGCGTGCAGGCCCGGCACGTCGGCGAGAAAGATCGAGTCCAGCCGTCCACGCTCAGCGAGCTTCGCGACCTCGAGGTAGCCCTCGATCCGGGCAAAAGCGAGCGGGTCGGAGCCCGGCCACCGCCACGCCCCAGGATGGTGCCCGGCCGCCACCGGATGAACGCTGAGGTGCAACTCGCGCCCGCGCAGATCCGGCAACGACATCAGGTGCTCCTTGTCAGGGTCATCGGTTTCAGGGTCATCGGTCGCCGCCGCGGCACGGCGCTGGTGCGGCACGGGCGGGACAGGAGGGCGCGCGGCGGCGGGGCATACCAAAAAGGCCCACGGAGATCGCGGCGATGGGCGACGCGGGTGGTGCGCGGCCACTCTCAACCGAANGAAGGCATGAATCCGAAAGAAACATGAATCGGTGACGTGGTGAACCGGAGTCCGTACGTGCGTGCGCGGGGGAGCACGGTCGGGCTGATCTCCGGCGGATGGCGGAAAAAGTCGATCGCCGGNGGGGTGGAATCCCCGCCCGCGTCATCGGGGACGGACGGGATTTCGCTGCACGGCGAAAGGCCGCCGCTTGTCTCGCTGCCTCCTTACCCGATGATCCGCCGCCGTCGCAGCTTACCGGCGCGGTACTCCGCTTTGCAAGAGTCCTAGGAGTCCGTTGCTCTTCGGGGTGGTGTGGTTCCCTGCTGTTCGCCCTGTTCCCCCGGCGACGGGAAAGTCCGCAGCCCGTCGACCATCACGGTCAGCAGTGCACGCACGTGGTCGTCCCGGTCGGGGCTTTGTTCCTTGACCCAGGACAGGGCGCTGACCAGCGAGATGACCTCGTCCGGCCGCACGTCCGCCCGGACCTGCTCGGTCCGCTGGGCCCGGATGAGCAGCGATTCGGCGGCCAGGTCGACGGCCCGGCAGGATCTGTGCAGCTCCGAGCCCTCGTCCCGGGAGCCGGCGAGCAACGCCGCTGAAACGCCCTGATAGATGGCGACGTGCGAGATCAGATCTGCCAGCCAGTCGAACAGCGCGGTGGCCGCGTCCGCGGCGCCGAGCAGCCGCTCGGCCTCGGCGCAGAGGGCCGCGGTCCGGTCGTGCAGCAGCGCCTCGAGCAGCGCGTCCCGGCTCGGGAAATGACGGAACAGCGTGCCCGTCCCCACGCCGGCGCGGCGCGCCACCTCGTTGAGCGAGATGTCCCCGTCGCGGCTGGCCAGCGCCTCCCGGGCGACCGCCAGGATGCGCTCCCGGTTGCGGCGCGCGTGGGACCGCATCCCCCGTTCCTGGCTCTCCGCCTGGTCGACCACGCGAACCTCCCTGATCCAGGCCGGGCGCGTCGGCCGTCCGTCGAGCCTATGAAGTTCCGCTGGCCGGTACGACCGTTCGGATGCGGCCGGGCGGGTTGCCCCTCGGCATCCTGTCGCTCAGGTGAGCCGCACCCGCCTGTCCGCGTCGACCGAGAGCCCGCGGGCCAGCGCCCGCAGCCGCTCCTCGGCCGCGCGACGCGACACGGCCGCACCGGGCGCGAAGATCTCCGCGCCGTGGAAGGTGCCCGGAAACGAGTGCACCTCGACGCTGACCCGGGCGGCCAGGAGCCGCAACGCGTACAGGATTCCCTCGTCCCGGGCGGGATCCAGCTCCATCGTGCTGAGGTACGTGCTGGGTAGGCCGCGCAGGTCCGTCGCCCTGGTCGCAGCCGCGTAGGGCGACACGTCCGGATCGCCGGGCCGCTGGTCCGGGCCCAGGTATGCCGTCCACGCGGCGGCCNCGCCGGCGCGGGTGAACCCCGGGGTGTCCACGAACTGCGCCATCGACTCGGTACTCAGCCTGTCGTCGAGCAGCGGAACGTCGAGCAGTTGGAACACGAGAGGAACCTCCCTCCGGTCCCGGGCCAGCAGCGCCGTACCGGCCGCGAGAGCGGCACCGGAACTCGCTCCGCCGATGGCGATCCGGTTTTCGTCCAGGCCGAGGCTGCGCGCGGCGTGGTACACGTACCGAAGAGCCGCGTAGCAGTCGTGGAGCGGACCAGGGAAGGGCGTCCCGGGGGCGAGCCGATACTCGATGTTGGCCACGGCGATGTCCAGGCGCGAGGCGATCTCNGCGCAGAACGGGTCGAGTGCTTCCGCGCTCCCGGCCNTGAATCCGCCTCCATGTATCCACAGAAACACCGGCAGGCTGGANGGGCGCCGCTGCGGGCGGAACAACCGCACCGGTACCGCGGGGTCTGCGGGGGCCGACAGGTCGACGGCCTCGACCGGGGGTAGTTCGGCGCGTGCCAGCTGCTCCGCGAGCTCGGCCTGCGCCTGCTCCCGCACGCGCGTGAACACGTCCGGCCCGCCGCTGGTCAGGGCGTCGGCGACGGTGGCGAGTTCCGGGTCGAGGGTACCCGGACGAGGCGCGCTGGAGGACATGGTCATCCTCTCGCCAGGGCGATCGGCAGNAAGGTCGGTGATGCCAGGGCGAAAACCGCTCCGATCGCGGCCTGCCGCGGGAGTCTCGCCGCGGTGACGATGCGGAGAACGAAGTCGAGTGGCCGAACTGGTGGGAACGCAGACACGAAACAATCGTGCCAGACCGACGGCACCCTGCCGCTACGACCGGTGTTGGGAGCGGGCGTCGAGGGTGGGTGCCTCGGTGAGTACGTGGTCCACGCCCGATGAGCGCAGGACGTTGAACTCGTAGACGATCCGGCCGTCGGCGATCATTGCCGAGCGGAACGCCTCCTCGTCATATTCGGTCCCGAAGAATTCGATCGGTCCCGCCGGCCGGCCTCGGATCTTACGGAACAGGCGGACGTTCGCGTCTGTCCCGGCCGGTCCGTCGAGGATCGTCACCGTCGTCTCGAGTGAGCGGTAGCCGTGGCCCTGTTCGAACACGAACAGCGTCGACCGGGGATCGCGCAGCAGCCGGCGGGTGCGGGCCCGATCGACGGTACCGGCACTCCACAGCCTGCCGCCGAGGATCGCCANGATCACCCGCGNCGCCTTGGTCGGGCCGTCCGCGGCCAGAGTGATCATCGCGGCAGTGGGGTTCTTCTCGATGAAGGCGGTGTCCTCGGCGGAGAGCGTCATATCGGCAGCCCTTTCGCTGGTGGGAGTGCTTCCCGGCTCGTACAATGGTTTTTTTGTCAGCCCGGTGCGGAAGAGTCACCAGCGAGAGCCGGAAGTGAGAGAGAGGGCGATGGCGGCCTCTCGCTTGCGGTCGGATGCCGACGCAAACCGGGCCAGGATTCTCGCGGTGGCGCGGGAGGCCTTCGCGGCCGAGGGGCTCCGAAACCTCGATGGAGGAGATCTCGCGCCGCGCCGGACTGGCGACGGCCACCGTGTACCGGCGGTTCCCCACCAGGGCGGCCCTCGCCGCCGCGGCCTTCGCGGAGCAGCTGGCGGCCTGCGGAAACATACTCGACCTGGCGCTGGCCGCCCCCGACCCCTGGCGGGGGTTCTGCCGTTTCGTCCTCAGGCTGTGCCCCCAGCCCCCAGCCCCCATCCCCGCCCGGTCGGCGTCGCGGTTGCGCCGTCTTCATGCCGGTGGATGTGCAAGACTTCAGCCACGGCGTTTCTTTTCTTCCCGCGCTGCGGAACGGTGGCTGTCGGTCCGGGCCGCGGCGGGGAGGAACGGTCAGAAAGGAACGGGGACGCCATGCCTGACCCTGAGAACGAGTGGGAGCTCGCGGACGTGCGCGAGATAGGGCTGGACCAGCTCCGGGACAGCGCGGACCAGAAGCTTCAGGTAGGGGTTCGGCGGCTGGTCGACACCCTCTCCCTCGACGTACCCGCGCGGAACTCGGTCGGCAATTCCTGTCCTCCCATACGCCGGCAGGACTATTGATGCGGCCGGTGCCGGTGGCCGCCGTGCGTCCCCGCCTTGGCACGCACCGGCTGTCGGCATCCGACGTCGACGCTCTTGCGCTCGGCACGCTCGACGCCGACATCGTCCGGCGGCTGGCGGAGGCCGAGATCAGCCATCGCCGGATGGCGTTTCGCGCCGTTCTCGACCTCCTGCGGGACCAGCCCGCGGCGTCAGCCCCGCTGACACCGGNGGACCAGGCCTGGGATCTCCTCATCGCGCTGGAACGGCGCGATCGGGCGATGGTGCACGCNGTGCTGGACCGGNCCTTCGCCGGGGCCTGGGCCGCCAGGCTGCTGCGTCGGTTGCGCGCCCGGCCGCACGACGACGTGCCGCTGTGGGTGGACGTCGGCTATCTGCACGCCCNGGCGGCCGCGGCCGCGGTCCGGGTCGGTGTCCCGGCCGAGATCGCGGTGCCGGTCCGCGCAGGCGTCGTGCACCTTCCCACTCTGGGCCACACCCGACTTCCGGNCGGCGAGCCCTGGGAGACGGCGATGGTCCGGGTCGGGGTGGACGGTGCGGAGGTGATCGGATCCGCGGGCCGGGCCATGGTGGGCCGCGGCGTCGGGAGCGACGGCTGGACCGACGGCGGCAGCTGGACAGACGGCTGGACCGACGATCCCGCGCAGCCCCCGGTGCGGGGCACCGCAGCCGCCGCGGTGCAGTGGCATCCCACCCGCACGTCGCGCGCCGTCGGTGTGGTCATCGAGGACGCCGACCCGTACCGCCTGGTGAACCGGGCCGCCGCGCCGGTGTGGCTGCCGGCCGCCGATTTCGCCCGCTGGGAACGCCGCCTGGCCGACACCTGGCGGGTGCTGCGCGACGGCCACGCCGAGCTCGCCGCGGGCGTCGGCATCGTGCTCTCCACCGTCGTTCCCGTTCCCTGCGCGGCGCGCTTCCGGTCCTTCAGCGCGACCTTCGGTGACGCCATCGGCGGTGTCGAGCTCTCCGAGCCGCATGACGCGCTGGACGGTGCCGCCATGCTTGCCCACGAGCTTCGGCACGCCGTCCTGGACGCGCTGCTTCACGTGGTGGGCGATTTCGTCGACCCGGCGGCTCCCGCCGATCCGCGGTATGCNCCCTGGCGGGACGATCCGCGTCCGCCGCTGGGCACGCTCCACGGCGTCTACGCGTTCTTCGGCGTCGCGGAGTTCTGGCGAACCCAGCGTCGGCTTTCGGTCGGAGCGGACGCGATGCTGGCCCACTTCGAGTTCGCGCTCTGGCGCCGGGCGGTGCTCGACACCGCGACCGACCTGCTTCGGACCGGCCCGCTCACCCCGCCCGGCCGGCGTTTCCTGACCGGGATCGCGACGACCGTGCAGGGGTGGATCTCCGAGCCGGTCCCGGTCGAGGCCCGACGGCTGGCCGACCTGGCGGTGGTGGACGGCCAGGCACTGTGGCGCGTGCATCACCGGGCGCCGGAGCCGGCCGCCGTCCGCCATCTGGCCGAGGCCTGGTCGGCGGGCGCCGACCCGGTAGCCGTCGGCGTTCCCACCCGGATCGTGCCCGACCCGGGCGCGCGTGCCCTGGACACCAGGGCCTGCCTGGCCCGGCTGTGGCTGGCCGACCGGGACGAGTTCCGCCGGCTCGAGCGGGACGGGCCGCACCGTGCCTACCGCGGCGCGAGCCGGGCGGACTGCGCCCTCGTGGCGGGCGACCGTGCCCGCGCCCGGCGCCTCTACGAGGCGGAGCTGGCGCGGACCGGCGGGGATCGCCGCGCCCTGGTCGGCCTCGGCCTGGCCATCGGCGACGACGAGCCGGCGGGCCGGGTGCTGCGAGAACGGCCCGAGCTGGTGCACGCCGTCGCGGCGGCGGTGGCGCGCGGCGGCGGCAGGGCGGCGTCGCCGGCACTGGCCGAGTGGCTGCTGCCGGTGGTGGCCCAGCCCGCAGGTTCCTAGATCGGCATCGGGTCGACGTCGGAGTCCAGTCGCACCCCGGCGGCCACCTGCCGGCTGGCGGGGTGATCGCGGCCGAGCACCGCGTCCACGCGCGTCAGCGTGGCCGCCTGCAGCTCCAGCGCCTCGTCCTTGNGCTCCAGCGCGCGCAGGTCCAGGGCGAGGTTCGCGGCCACGACCAGCGTGGACGGGTGACCCTCCCCGAGCACCTCGGTCGACGACGCCAGCGTCACGAGGTCGCGGTCGTGCGCCTCCTGGAACCGTCCCAGGGCGTACAGGTCGCTGGCCAGGTTCGTGGCGCACGCCAGCGTCGACGGGTGCGTCTCCCCGAGCCGCTGAGCAAACGCGGCCAGCGTCTGCTCGTTCTGGTCGAACGCCGCGTCGGTCTGGCCGGAGAGCCGGTCGATGACGGCGAGGTTGACCTGGGCGGCCAGCGTGTACGGGTGCGTGTCGCCGAGACGTTCCGCGTACCGCCGGCGGGTCCGCCCACAGGTCTCGCGGGCCTCGTGGAGCCGGCCGGCGTGCCGCAGGTCGATCGACAGGCTCAGGGCGGCCGCCAGCGACGACGGGTGCTCCTCCCCGTAGCGGTTCGTCAGGCGCTGCTCGGCGTCCCGGGACAGCGCGAGCGCCCTGTCGTGGTCGCCGGCCTTCCGGTGGGCCACGGCCAGGTCCAGGCTGGAGTACAGCCGTGCCGGATGGTCCGCCGACTCGGAGAACAGCCGCCGGTAGCGGGCGTCGATGGCCTCCTGCGCCGCCCGGGCGCCGAGGTAGTCGCCGAGCTCCCTGCGGTCGATGGTCAGCCCGGTCAGGACGGCCAGGCTGTTGGCGTTGTCCTCGCCGTACAGCAGGACGGAGCGCCGCCAGATGTCCTCGTCCAGCGCCGCGGCCTCGGCGTAGCGGCCGAGCAGCCGCAGCCCGCCGCCGACGCTGCGGGCGGTGTTCAACGTCGCCGGATCGTCGGGGCCGAACGCCTTCACGGCACGGCGGTGAGCGTCCTGGGCGACGTCGAGCGCGGCGGTGAACTCGCCGTGCGCGCGCAGGTCGGCCCCGATGTTGCCCATGAGCACGATGGTCAGCTCGGCGTCGGGGCCGTTGACCCGGGTCGACAGCTCGAACGTCCGCCGGTTCACCTCGGCGGCCTCGGTGTAGCGGCCGAGCGTCGCCAGNCCCCAGCCGAACCGCAGGCCCATCTGCAGGCTGTAGGGGTCCTCCTCACCGAAGCCGGCGTGCCACGCGGCGCGGACCTTCCGGGAGAAGTCGTTGCTGACCTGATGATCGCCCCACCACCAGAGGTAGTCACTCAGATTGAGCAGCAGCTGACGGACCCGGGGGTCGTCACACTCCTCGGTGTTCGTGGCGACCACGTGCGGATACAGGTCGGCGTAGGTCCGCCAGAGGCCGGGGTTGGNCCCGTCGTTCGGGTCGCTGGCGGAGANCAGGACGTGGGCCCCGTGCTTCATCTTTCCCCGCTGGTTCTCCGTCATCNGGTCGATCAGGACCTTCTGCACCAGACGGTGCATGATGATGGAGTTGTCCCGATGGTCGATGCGGGCGAGGGAATAGCGATTGATGTCCCGGATCNCCCGGTTGAGTTTCACCGGGTCGCGCAGGGCCTCGTCGAGAGCCGGGGAGATCGTCTCGCTGTGAGCCCGCGACAGGAGCTGCCGGGAGATCGGTGTCGGCGCGAAGAACGCGCACACCTGGAGCAGCTCCAGCGCGGCGGCGTTGTTCTCGGCGAGTCGGTCGAGCGACATGTTCCAGGCCGCCGTCACCGGCAGGGTGTAATCCGCCGGTGGGGTGCCGAGCAGCTCGGTCAGCTTGTCTTCCAGCAGCCCCAGGTACTCGTCGGCGGACATCCCGGTCTCGCCGAGCCAGGTCGCCGCCTGCTCGATGGCGAGCGGCAGGTCCCCGAGGGCGGCGGCGACCCGATGGGCGTCGGCATGGGCGAGCGAGGCCCCGCGGCTGCGCAGCAGCTCGATGCTTTCCTCGCGCTTGAACAGGGCCACTTCGAGCTGGCCGCTGACGTTGATCCAGGCCGGATTGCGGGAGGTGACCAGAATGCGGCCGATCGGACCGGCGGGGAAGAACCTGCGCACCGCCTGCGGGTCGTCCGCATTGTCGAAGACCAGCAGCCACCGCTCGTACGGATCGCCGATCCGCAGGGCCTCGATCACCCGGCGGACCGCGACGTTGGCCTCGGTGCCGACGTCCAGTCCGAGTTCCTGTCCGAGCTCGATGAGGGCGTTGCCGATCGGGACCGTCTGCTCGGCGGGGATCCACCAGATGAGGTCGAAGTCGGACAGGTGGCGGTGGACGTACTCGGTCGCGAGCTGGGTCTTGCCGATCCCTCCCATGCCGTGCAGCGCCTCGGGCAGGACCGCCGTCGTGCCCTCGCCGATGCGGGAGTGCAACGCGGTGAGCAGGTCCTCCCGACCCGTGAAGTGGGGGTTGCGCGGTGGCACGTTCCCCCAGACCCGAGGCAGCCGACCCGCCGTCGACGTCGGTCGGAGGGTGGTGCCTGAAGTCACGGGTGGTCCTCCTGGTGGGGCGTTGGTCTCGCCGCCGGTCACCTCCGCGCCGGCCGCCGTCGTCGAGGTCGCGTCTGCGCTGGATCTCGGAAGATCCGTTCCAGCAATACTGCTCATAGTATTGAGATCGTCACCTTTGGTGTCTAGCTTGTGTGGCGGTGTCGGACCACCGGCCAGGGCGCCCAGGTGCTTCGGCGGTGGTGCGGCGGGGGGGTCGGCGACCGGCGGGGTGCCGAGCGATTCTGCCTGGCCGGCGCCGCGGGCGGATCGGACCGCCCGACCGACCCGGTCGACGTCGCCTCGACTGACCAGCAGACGAAGCCTCCGCCGGACCTCCGGATCAACCGCGAAGGCCGGGCCGTCGACCGTGAGCAGCCCGAAGGCGAAGACCTCGGAGATGCTGCGCCGCTCGGCCCCGGCGATTCCGGCGACCGTGCGCAGAACCCGCGGGTCGAGGAAGGGCGCAGCCGCCAGGAGACCCGCAAGTCGTCGTGCCGCCGGGGACGCGAGGGCGAAGAACTCGGTCAGGCGTTCCGCCGGAGCCGGAGCCGGCGTCTGCGCCGCATCCTCCCGACGTGGGCTCCGCTCGGACCCGGTGACCACCGCGATCGTCTCGAACCACGTGGGCTCGTCCGCCGCGACGAAGCGGGCCCAGGAGCAGATCCAGGACGGATCGAGTTCCAGGACCGGCACGGGTGTCGTCGTTCCGGTCGTCTGCCGGCCGGTCGGTTCGTCGACGTCGCCGTGTAGCAGCGACAGATCGCTGTGATTCCAGGAAAGCACCTGTCCCGCGGCGCGCTGCCCGGCGCCGCGCATCCGTACCCCTTCAGCGCCCAGGTCGGTCTGGTCCCAGACATGTGCCGCGAGAACACTGACCACCGCCACCGGTCCGCAGACCGCCCAGCCGGCCAGGACCTCCGACATCCGGCCGCTGCGCCAGGCCGGACCCAGCCCGTCGGTGAGCAGCCAGACTATCCGCCGTCCGCCCGGCCCGACCAGCCGGGACGGCGACCCGATCGATGGGCCGTCCGGCTCACCGCGCAGTCGCGGCGCGCCCCCCTGCTGGTCGTCGGCGGTGAGATGGGCGACGACGACATCCCGGAAAGCCGGCTGGCGCGCGAGGACCCGGACCAGGCCAGGGACGGCGTCCGCCCAGGCCACCGAGAACGTCGGGCTCAGGTCCACGACCAGGGCGAGCTCCCAGCGTGCCTCCGTCGGCCGCACGAGCAGCGAGGGTGCGACCGTGCCCTGGAGCAGGCTCAGAGCGGTCGCCTCCTCGTCGAGGACGGCGGGCCCCGGGGACCGGGCGGGCTCGGAGTCGACGAGCGGGGACAGCGCCCGGGTGAACGCGTCCTCATCGCGGACGGCCGGCGGAAGGTCGACCCGGACCGGTCCCGGCAGGTAGCGCAGGAGCGGCTTGTCGGGCTGGTCCGGCTGATCCGGCTGGTCCGGCTGGTCCGGCTGATCTGGCTGTTCGCCGACGCCGACGCGGTCGTCAGCCCACCGGGTCACAGCAACCTCCCCGGCAGTCTCCTCGCGGAGCCGGCGGACTCACGCCCCCACACGGCGTCGAGTGTCCTGGCCGCGTCCTCGTCGAGAACACCGGCCGAGGCAAGGTGCAGCGCGTCGAACAGGTGGTCCACCGTCAGCTCGGCGCCCGCGCCGCGGCTGTTCTCGAACCGCTCCACCAGGGCGGCGGCCCGGGAATCCGCGCCGAACTCGGCGGCCACCAGCGCCTCCAGCTCGTCGCGGGACGGCTCGGGAAGCTGGACGGCCACGCAACGGCGCCGGAAGGCCGGCGAGAAGTCCCGTTCACCGTTACTCGTGATCACCATGACCGGGAACTCCGCGCACGCGACGACCCCGTCCCCGACCTCGGCATGGCCGCCCGGATCGTCCACGGCCACCCTGAACGGCCCGTCGGCCGAAGGCAACCTGGCCAGCTCGGGCACGACCACGCGGCCCTCCTCGATCACGTCCAGCAGATCGTCGGGCAGGTCGTGGCCGCAGNGGTCGAACCGGTCGACCAGCAGGACCCGTGGGCGGACGCGGGGGAGCAGCGCGGTGGCCAGTGGCCCGAGGCGGATGTGCCGGGGAACCGGCGGTGAACCCGCGGCCGGGCGGTCAGCGAGGTGATCGCCGACGGAGCCGCGCGGGCCGGAGAGGCCGCCGGCCTCCCCCGCGGGCTCGGTGGGGCGCTCGAGCAGCGCGCTGTGGGCCACCCCGAGCACGTCGTAGTCATAGATGCCCTCGCGTAGCGTGGTCCGGCTGTTGACGGTCCACCGCAGGACGCGCCCCAGCCGGAGCTCGCGGGCGATCAGCTGTGCCAGCCCTGCCCCGCCCATCCCCGGGGGGCCGGTGACCAGCAGCGGCCGGCGCAGCAGCAGCCCGACGTTGACAGCCGCGATCTGCTCGGGGCCGAGCAGGAGGGCGGCGATCGCCCGGCGGTGGCGGGCGATCGCGTCGTCGTCTCCGGGCGGTGCGGCGCCCTCGTGCGCCGGGGCGGGGAAACGCCGCCATGCCGGGGCCGGCGGCCAGGGGAGCTTCCCGTCGACCGGTTCACCGGTGCCACGGAACAGCCACCAGGGGGGCGCGTCGGGCCTGCGGGCACCGTCCGCCCCGCCTGCCCGGTGGTCGTCGACCATCATCTGGGCTCCTCCACTGGCCGTCTGTTCACCGGGGCGGTCGAGGGTNGGGCCGTCTGGCCGGTGTCCTGCCGGAGGTCCTCCCACAGCAGGGTTGCCACGCGACGCCTCGCCATGTCTCGGGAGTTCGCCATGTCTCGGGCGTTCGCGGTGTCCTGGGAATTCGCGGTGTCTCGGGAATTCGCGGATCCGGCGGTTTCCGGGAGCCGACGCTCCAGCCGGATGAGATTCTCCTCCCGGAACCGCCGCGGCAATGTCAGCGGAAACACGTTCGAGAGTGAATCCACGTCCGCGTGAGCGTCGACGCCTGTGAAAGCCCCGACGCCCGAGTGAGCGTCGACGCGGGTGAGGAGGTCGAGCAGCGCAGTGTCGGTGGCCGGCCGATCCGGGTCGGCATGCTGCCACGCGACGACTCCGATGCCCTCCCGCAGCGCGTCCGCGAGTTCCTTTCCGGCCGGCGAACCGGGTGTGGGCGGCCCACTGAGNACCACCGCGACGATCCTGTCGTTTCTGGCCAGCTCGAATTCCTTGAGGTCCGCGGCGTGCGCCGCCGCCATTGCGGGCGGGCTCGGCCGCAGGAGCTGGGCCCACCTGCGCCGCTGGCGCAGCGACGGCCCGCGCTGGCGTGTGCGCTCGAAGCTGCGCACGACGACCGTGTGGTCCTCGATCAGAAGCCGAGGGTCGCCGTCGGACTCCCGGCGCCAGCTCGTGACGGGAAGATCCATCCGGGTGAGGGGCAGGAAGACCTCGACCGCCAGACTGACGGGCTCACTCAGGGGAGTCTCCTCCTTGAGGATCTCCTCTGCCTCGTCCACGACGCCGGCGGCGATCTCCTCGAAGCCGCCCGGGCGAGCCATCCGAGGAGTGCCCAGGTGCCGCACCTCGTGGTCCGCTCCGTACAGCCGCGCGGACGCAAGGTGGTCCTCTGGTGACGGACCGACCGGTTGGAAGCTCAGTGAGACCACATAGGTGCGCTGGTGNCCCGGCCGNCCGACCGCGAGCTGAGTCTGGTTCAGCTCGTGGGTGAGGCCCGACCGGTGCGCCTCACCGCGCAGCCACGCCTCGACCCGGACGCGTGTGCCGGGCGTGAGCACGTGCGCGCACTGCAGAAGGAACCTCGCGTGGGACGGAAGCCGGGCTGGCTCGGGCTCGCGGCTGGCCGCCCACAGGAACAGGTGCCACGCGTCGACGCAGTGGGCGGGCGGGTGCGCCGGGTGGCAGGCGTCGTGGAAGGCGCGGACGACCCGCCGCGCCGGCATGTCGGCGAGCTCTTCCCGCAGCAGATCCCACAGGCCGCCGGCCTCGTCGGCGACCTCCGCGGCCTCCCACTCGTCGCGCAGGCGCAGCAGCAGGTCGACGAGGACGGAGCCGGGGCGCAGGTCGTGGATGGCGTCCACCAGGCTCGCGAACCCGTTCGCCAGGTACTCGCGCCTTTCCTCGAACCTGTTGTCGAGGTCGTTGAGACAGGCCTCGACGAAGCGGAACCACCAGTCTCGGGTCACGTCGGAATGAGGGATGAACACCCGCTGGCCGGAGCGCTGCTCGAAGCGGCTGATCAGCAGGTTTCGCGCCGCCGGGCTGTACAGGTCGGTGCTGGCATCCAGGCAGTTGACGACGTGGACGAGGATGTCGGACCGCAGTTTGTCGCGCTGTGAAGACGACATACCGCGTTCGGTCACGATGCCCCNGCATGGTCGCGACACGTTCGGCGGCGCGTGGATTCTGCCACCCGAGCCGCCGACATTGCTTGGTACACCGAATGCCCTGCTTAGGGTAGCCCGCGCGGTGTCGGGTCGACGGCCCTTTCGCCGGTGCCGGAACGATGCCGATGGTCCGGGCAGGGCTGACGTGGCCGACGACATGAAAGGCAGCCGGTGCTCAGCGTCGGCCGGCCGCGTGGACGGCGCCGGCGGTGAACCGGAAGGCGACCTCCAGGACCTGGCGGCGGTTGTCGAGGAGCAGCATGCGGTCGAACACGTTCCCCGGTCGACCGAGAATGCGGCAGAAGCCGCCTGCCTCGCCGCACGGTTGCGTGCGCACCCAGCCCCCCTGCCAAGGGCATCCGGAAGCCCCGCCGCGAACGGCGCCGACCCGCACCAGGGCCGACGAATATCCGCCTATTCTCGCCCGGGTGAGCGCACTGATGCAATATGCGGCCGCAGGGCAAGCCGGCCGAGCGCACCGATCGGCCCTGTACCTGACGCCTAGCGGGATTCGCCGGTCCCGAAGACCGTGTCGGTGGGGCCGTGCGGCGGGCCGACGGCCGCGGCGATGCGGGCGACCTCCAGCGCCAGCCGGGAGCCGGGCCGAAGGTCGCCCACGGCACGGGACAGCGCGCTGAGCCCGTCCGGCTCCTCGGAGAGCTGCTCCACGAGCGCGACGAACCACAGGCGCGCCACGTCGTACTCGGCCAGGTGCAGCCGACGGCCTGGCCCGAGGCGTCGGGCGATCCTGTCCTGCAGTAGCCGCCGTGCCGCCATGCCGGCGAACCCGGGCGCCGCGTCGAGGATGTCCACCAGACGGCCGAGATGTCGGTCGTCTCGGTCGTCTCGGTCGGGAGAGTCGGCTGGCTCCCCCGACCGTGCGCCTACGACGTGGTTTTCGCCGGGCTCCGCATCCGGCCGGAGCATCCGGAACCCCCTCCAGCGTGAGAAGTCGACGAATGCGCAAGTGTCCGCCGCATGCCGCTGAAGATGCAACACGCGCGGGACGGGTCATGGAGCCGCCGATGAGACCGGTTCCGAGTTGGCCGACGTCGGTCCGAGCGTGGCGCCCGGGGTACGGACCGGGCTCGACAGTGTCGAAGTAGGCGGCGGCGTCGACCACGTCGACGAGTCCACCGGGGCGCACGCGGTCCCCGGTGCTGAACCGGATGGGCCTGGCGAGGTGCGCCGGGTCGGCCACGCCGCTGGCCTCCACGATCACCGCGTCCAGCCGCAACCGCGGATGGTTCGGCTGGCTCAGCGGCCGCAGGCTCCGCGACGGGCGATCCCGACCGACCCGGACGTTCTCGCGGCGATACGGGCGCAGTCAGTAGGGACTCGGCGGTTAACGCGCGGCGCGAAGCCGTTCGTGCCCGGTGGGCCGTTGTGGGTACCACGGGNGGACGCAGATCATTCCTCCGAAGTGGACCGCTCCAGCAACGCGGCGATACCGGGTAGGATTCCTTCCGGTATCCAACTCCGCTGACCCGAGGAGGAACGATCCGACGTGCCAGGCCCGCGGCGGGATCCGATCGTGGTCAACTTCCGCGCTCACGAGCTGAATACCGGCAGCGAGGAGGGGGCCNGGGGCGATTTCGAGATGATGATCGCCCAGCTTGTGGATGCCCTGNATCCCGGCGCCCGGCGGATAAGCCCCAACCCCGGGGACGGCGGCATCGACGTCTTTCTCGGTCGGCTCGACGACGGGATCATCGTCTGGCAGTCGAAGTACTTCATGCCGCGGGTCGTGGGGAAGCATCGCCGCCAGATCGAGGAGTCTTTTGCCTCGGCGCAGAAGAATGCCCGAGCATCCGGCTATCGGATCGACGAGTGGATACTGTGCATCCCCAGCTCCATGGATCATCCCACCACCCTGTGGTGGGACGGTTGGAAACGCACCCGGCAAGCTGAGACGTCGACGAAGATCTGCAGCTGGGACGAGACCGGGCTCCGGAGCCGACTCGCCCGGCCGGAGGCGGNCGCGGTGGTCGCGGCGTTCTACCCGCAGCCCGGCGGGTCGCCGCGGCCGTCTGCCGAGCAGTTCGGGATCGCCGTCCCGTCCGCGGATCTCGGACCAGGCGGGTCGGCGGCTCCCGGCCCGGTCGATCAGCAGCCTCGGGGCGGCGAGACGATCCGGATCGCCGGCCGCAACTGCCTGCTGCAGGGTGATCCGCAGCAGTGGCGTGGCGGCGATGCCTGGGTCCTGCGGACAGGAGCGGCCACGGTCATGGCCACGCCGCCCCGCCCAGCCTGGTTCCGACAGGTACTGATCCGGCGGCCGGATTCGGCTGCGGATGCCCACGTGGCGGCGATCGACACCCAGCTACGCCTACTCGACCGGATCGGCGGCCGGCACGGCCTGCCCCGGCTGATCGAGGGCCGGGTGAGCTCGGCGGAGGCCGCCGTCCTCTCGGCCCGGCCGGCGGGCCGAACCTGGCGGGAGGTGTTCGGCCCGGTGGACCCGACCCGAGCCCGCCCGCTGGACCAGGTGACCGCCGTCGGTCTGCTGACCGTCGTCGAGCGGGTGGCCGATGTCCTGACCAGGCTGCACGACGCCGGGCACAGTCATCGGGCCCTGACGCCGGACGGGGTGATCCTCACCACCCCGAGGGGCACCCCCACCCTGCGTGACCTCGGCCTGGTCGGCGTCCGTCGTCGGCCCGGGGAGGGACCTGCCGAGTACCGCGCACCGGAGCAGGAGCGTCTCGGGTTCCACCGCCCCGAGGTCGGATTCCGCACCGACGTCCACCGGCTGGCCGCCATGGCCTACCACTGTCTGACGGGACGGCCGGCCGGTGGGCTGCCTGCCCCGCTGCGCGCCTTCGGGTTCGACGTGCCGGCCGAACTGGACGAGGTTCTCCTCGCCGCCCTCGACTCCGATCCGGACCGGCGACCCGGCCGGCCGGGCCTGCTCATTCCCGCGCTGCGCGCCGGCACGGACCATCTCGCTCGGGCCGGGCACTGATGGCCACAGCCCCGATCACCCTGCCCGGCGGGATCGCCCTCGCACCGAGCGCGCGGGTGACTGAGCAACTGGCCGGCGCCCGCGTCCAGGGCAACGAGGATCTCGACCCTGAACGCTTCGTCGACCAACTCCGGCGGATGTCCGGCACCGGCGTTCCGNTCCGCCTGGAGACGGACCGGAACAACTCGACGACGTTTCGCGTCTACACCGACACCCACGTCGCGCTGCTACGACCGACGAACCGCGATGACGGATACATCGTGACCCACGTCGCCCGGTGGGGCTTCCGGGATCACCGGAGTCTCGCCCAGGGCTTTCTGCGCGTTCACTGCCCGCAATGGTCCCTCTATCCGCACGTCAGATACATCGGGGCTGGTCACCGCAGCTATTCCGGTGTCCTGGGCAAGGCCTGGGCGGCGCTGGNGACGTCGGCGGCGGCGTCCGCCCGGGTGCCCGCTCGACACCTCGACTTTCTCGACACGGTCGAACGGATCATCATGCGGACTCGGGATCTGGAGCGGGAACGGCTCGCCGCCACACCGTTTCTCTACCGGGCCCGGCGGGCGACCCGTGAACAGCGGTACTCAGCCCGCGGCGTGTACGAGTTCCGGTTGNCCGAGACGTACCAGATCTCGGAGGGCGCNCAGGTTCAGGTCAACGACGACCGGGAACTACGCGGCGTGGTCCTGCGCAGCGAGAACCTCGACGTGACGGTTCGGTTCGACGGCATTCCCGACTTCGCCCGCATCCCGGCGCAGGGCGCGCTGACGGTTCTTCCGAGCGATGTCGTCTACAAGGCTCAGCTCGGCGCGGTCNCCGCCCTGCGGGATGGGGAGGCGACCAGTCCCCGCCTGCTGGCGACCCTGGCGGAGCACCGAATTCTGCGGCCGTCCCAACCCGACCGGTCGGCGATTCCGAGCCGCCCGCTGGACGGCGGCCAGCTCGAGGCCTACCAGCGGGCGCTGGGAGAACCGGACCTGCTGCTCGTGCTCGGCCCCCCGGGCACCGGGAAGACCTGGACCATCACCGAGATCGCCGTCGCCGAGGCGGCAGCCGCCCGGGCCGGCGCCGGGGGCCCGCGGCGCATCCTGGTCACCTCGCAGAGCAATCGGGCCGTCGACAACGTCCTGGCAGGTCTGGCCGACCTGCTGCGCTGCGTGCGGGTCGGCAACCCGGAGGCGCTGACCGGCCCGGCCCGCGAACTCACCGCCGAGGTCCAGGTGGAGGAGTTGAAGGACAACCTCCTGCGGTATACGGAACCGATCGTCTCGGCGCTGGAGCCGTTTTCCGGGGCGGGGGGCACCGGCGATGCCGCCGGGGTCCAGTTGGCGCTGCTGCGCACGCAGATCGGCGCCGCGCAGCAGTCCGACGTGGTCGTCCGGAGCCGGGATGCCGAGCTGGACGACATCTCCCGGCGGGTCCGAGCCCCACTCGAACCGCAGATTGCGGCGGCCCAGACCACGGTCGAGCGGCTGGCGGCGGAGGCGGCGAGGAGGCAGGAACGTCACACCCGGGCCCGGCTGCGGCACTCCAAGGCGGCCGGCCGACGCGTTCCCGGCTGGTGGGCGGCGATTCACCGTCGAGGTGTCGCCCGACGCCAGCGGGCCCTGCAGGCCGCGCAGGTCCGGGTCGACGAGGCGGAGCAGGAACTCGCCGCCGCCCGGTCCGATCGCGACGGCGTGCTGGCACAGATCACGATGCTTGTCGCCCGGGACAGCGTCGGTTCCCGGCTGCTGGCGGAGCGGGAGTACGCCTGGGGTGACCGTGAACGCGCGCTCACCCAGGCGGCGCGGGCCGCGGAGCCGCTGCGCGCGAGGCTGGAGCTGGCGGGCTGCGGCTCCGGCTTTCCCGACGGGGAGGCCGACGACGTCGCTGGCTGGGAACGGCGCGAACAGGGCCTCCTCGACGCTGTCGGTCTCGCCCGCACCCGGGCATCCCTGCTGGCCGACTGGCGGGGCCGGGTCCCCACCGCGGACGAGGAGCTCAAGCACGAACTTGTCGGCTACGCCGACGTCATCGCCGCGACCTGTATCGGTGTCTCGACGAAGAAGCTGCTGACCGGGCTGTCCTTCGATCTCGCCATCGTCGACGAGGCGGGTCAGATCGCCCTGCCCGACCTGCTCGTCCCCCTGGTCCGGGCCCGCCGGGCGGTGCTCGTCGGCGATCACCATCAGCTTCCCCCGTACCTGGACAGCGAGGTCGCCCGGTGGGCGAAGGGGCTCGCTCCGGGCGCGGAACTGTCCGCCCCGGTGATCAGTGAGACTCGGGACATCGTCGAGCGCAGCGAGTTCGAGCGGCTTTTCGAGCGGCTCGGCGCGGAGCACGGGGTGACCCTGACGACCCAACGCCGCATGCCCGCGACCGTGGCGACGTTCATCTCGCATTCCTTCTACGGCGGTGTGCTCACCACCGAGCATCCCGGAACCGGGCCCGATCCGCTGTTCACCAGTCCGTTGGCGTTTGTGGACACCTCCGATCGGCCGCCCCGGGAACGGCAGGAAAGCCGCGCCGGCACGAACGGCGGCATCAGCAACTGGCTGGAGGCGAACCTCATCGCCACCCTGGTCGCCCGCTACGCNGGCCACCATCGCGACTGGGCGGTGATCGTTCCGTATCGGGAGCAGGTTCAGCTCCTGCGGCGCACACTCATCTCCAGGCTGGGCGGGCCGGGAAACGTCGAGGACAACATCGGCACCGTGGACGCGTTCCAGGGCAACGAGCGAGATCTGATCATCTATGGGTTCACTCGCAGCAACCGGACCGGATCGGTCGGATTCCTGAGCGAACTGCGCCGCCTCAACGTCGCGATGAGCCGTACCCGCCGGCAGCTCGTCCTCGTCGGAGATCTGGACACGCTTGGCAGCTCCACCGACGCCGGCTTCGCGAAGCTCATCGTGGAGCTGAGAACAGCCCTGTCTGCGGTGGGGGACCTGCGCGGCTCCCGGGAGATCGAGGCACGCCTGCGCGGAACCGTCGAGGAACCGCGGTGAGCCGCCCCCCGGCCGGCGCCGCCCCGGCGGGCAGCGCCGCCCCGGCGGGAGGCGCCGGCGACTGGCTGCTGTTTCCCGCCTTTCGGGCCCTCGAGCTGACCATGGCGATGCCGGAGATCCGTCCACTGCGGATCTTCTCGGTCCGCTGGCCGCTCTGGCAGGTGGAGGNTCAGGCCACGTTCGAGGACAGCCAGCCCTTCGACGTCGTCGACCACTATCTGTTGCGGGGGGTCGTCGAAGGCCGGTTGCAGACGCAGGACGAGCTCGCCCGCTTCTTCGGACTGTCCGGATCACTCGTGGCCCGAGGGATCGAGCATCTCCTCCACATCGGTCATCTCCAACGGGACGGCCGCGACGCAGGAGTGCTGTGGCCCACCGAGCTGGGCGGCGCCTCGGTCCGGGACGGGGTTCGCTACGTGCTGAAGGAGAGCCGCCAGCTTCTGCTTTTCGACGCGTTCACCCACCGCCCCTTCCCGCGGGCGTACTACGACGGCTCGGTGCGCATCGTGCCGGACGGCGAGGGGAACCCCGGTGACCGGCGTGATCGGTTCAGGCCGCTGACGTCCCCACGGCCGTTCGAGTTCGACGATGCGGTGCGGGCGGTGGGCTCGCGGCCGGACCGGGACCGGTTCAACGTGCCGCGCCGCCTGCGGAATCTGCACCCGGTGAGCAACGCCCCAGCCTGGCTGCCGGCCCATCTCGTCCTGGCCGACGGGGNGACGGTGCTGGCCTTCACCCAGGCTGCCCAGGACCGGGACCGGTTCCTCGAGGAGCTGTGCCGCCACGCGCCACAGGTGGTGCACACCCTCGTGGGTGAGCGCGGCGCCGAACCACGTCAGATCTGGGTGGAATGGCTGCGTGCTCAGGGATTGGGCCAGGCGGTACTGACCAACCTGCCGAACGGGGTGTGGCGGGCGACGCTGCCGTCCCAGACGTTCGGCCCAGCGGCCCGGCAACCGTATTACCGGCTTGGCTCCTTCCAGGTGAAGGACACCTACTTTCTGCAGTTGTGGTGCGACGACGAGCAGACGCGGGCGACGGCGGTGCGCAGCCGCGCCCTGGCCATCTCCCGCCGGTACGGGCTCGGCCGGGCAGAGTTCGAGGACTCGGTCGCCACCGTGGCGAACCTGCTGGAGGTGCTGGTCCCCACCTTCGACGAGCTGCTCGAGTACGCCGCGGAGTCGGGCACTCCCGCGCAGCTTCGGGCGCTGGAGGCACTGCGATAGTCACCCGCTGGCTTGTGAACTGAATTCACAGTCGCTAGACTCTNGTTGGATGTCTGGTTGGTCGGGGATGTGTGGGTGTCCGACGTTGGCGGGCAGCCGCAGGCGCGAGGGGTGGCTCGGTGTCCTGCCAGAATGATNGGGCTGTCCGTGAGGGGGATGAGGATGCTGGGTTCGACTACGGAGCGTGCGTGGTCTCGTGACGGCGCAATCTCGGNGNGGGCGGAGTTGCCCGGCATCGGGGCGCTGGTCGAGGTGCGTGGACAGAAATGGGTGGTCGCGGAGACCGACGCCCAGGCCGCGCCGGACGCCCAGACCGCGCCGGATGGTGCGGGAGCACGGCACGGCTCGGGGCCGGCTGTGCCGAGTTCCCTCGTCACCCTGCAGAGCGTCGAGGACGGTCGGTACGGGCAGACGATCGAGGTGATCTGGGAGGTCGAACCGGGCCGGCGCATCCTGCCCAGCGGCTCCCTGCCCGAGGTGACCGGGGGCGGCTTCGACTCGCCGGAACGGCTCGCGGCGTTCCTCGACGCCATTCGCTGGTCGGCGGTGACCTCGGCGGACGCCCGTCGGCTCCAGGCTCCGTTCCGCTCGGGGGTGGCGGTCGAGGACTATCAGCTCGAGCCGGTGGCCCGGGCCCTCGAGGCGCCGCGGGTGAACCTGCTGCTCGCCGACGACGTCGGCCTGGGTAAGACGATCGAGGCGGGGTTGGTCGCCGAGGAGCTGCTGCTGCGTCATCGGGCCCGGCGGATCATGATTGTCTGTCCGGCCGGGTTGACCCTGAAGTGGCGCGACGAGATGGCGGAGAAGTTCGGCCGCGAGTTCACCATCATCGACGCGGAGCGGTGTGCCGCGGTCCGCCGCTCGCATGGCAGCGCGGCGAATCCGTTCGAGGTCTATCCGCTCACGATCGTCAGCCTGCCGTGGCTGCGCGGCCCGAAGGCGCAGCGGCTGCTCGACGAGGTGCTGCCCGGCGACGGCCAGCCGACTTATCCGCGCACGTTCGATCTGCTCATCCTCGACGAGGCGCATCACGTCGCCCCGGCCGCGCCGAAACAAGTCTACGCGGTCGACTCCCAGCAGACGAAGCTGATCCGAAGGCTCGCCCCGCATTTCACCCACCGGCTGTTCCTGTCCGCCACCCCGCACAATGGCTACCTGGCGTCGTTCACCGCCCTGCTGGAGATCCTCGACGACCAGCGGTTCGCCCGCGGGGTGGCACCGGACCGCAAGGCGGTCGAGGAGGTGGTCGTCCGCCGGCTGAAGGGTGGCATNGAGAACGCGGACGGCACGCCGCGGTTCCAGCTGCGCCGCTCCATCGACATGCCGGTGGTCTATCCGGACAGCGAGCGGGAGATCCACGGCCTGCTCAAGGAGTTCTCCGCGCTGCGCCGGGTCCGGCTGAACACCGAGCGCGGCCGGAAGGCGACCGACCTGGTGACGTTGCTGCTGAAGAAGCGGCTGTTCTCCTCCCCGGCCGCGTTCGCACACACCGTCGTCGTCTACCGGGAGACCCTCGTGGCACGGCAGGGACGGCCGGGCCGGGCGGGTTCCGCCGGCGGTTCGCAGGTCTCCGGCGGCCTCGGCGGGTTCGACGACGACCTCGACGAGGTGCCGGAGTGGTTGGAGGACTACTTCGACGATGTCGCGACCCTCGACGACACCCAGCTCGCCGAGGCCGAGGACGACGCGCTGGACCGGGTTCGCCTGATGCAGCCGGACCCCACCGAGTCCGAGATCGCGCTGCTGGAACGGATGCAGCGCTGGGGGGACGCCCACGAGGCCGAGCCGGACGCGAAGGCCCGCGCACTGCTCGACTATCTGGCGGCGGTCTGCCGGCCGGACGGGAAGCTCTGGCTGAACGAGCGGGTCGTCGTCTTCACCGAGTACCGCGACACTCAGATCTGGCTCGCCGGCCTGCTGCGCCAGGAGGGGCTCGGCGGCGAGCGGCTGGGCCTGCTGCACGGCGGCCTGCCCACCGATGAGCGCGAGCAGCTCCGGCTGGNCTTCCAGGCCGACCCGAGCGAGCACCCGGTGCGGATCCTGCTCGCCACCGACGCGGCCAGTGAGGGCATCGACCTGCAGAACCACTGCCACCGGCTGGTGAACTACGACATCCCGTTCAACCCGAACAAGCTGGAGCAGCGGATCGGCCGGATCGACCGGTACGGCCAGCGGCAGTCCCCGGAGATTCGCCACTTCGTGGGCTCCGGGTGGACCGGCGCGGTCGACTCCTACGAGNCCGACCTGGAGTTCCTTTCTCGGGTGGTGAAGAAGGTCGCGCAGATGAAGGCCGACCTCGGGTCCGTGAACGCGGTGCTCTCCGATCGGGTGCAGCGCCGGATGCTCGGCGAACGGGTCGCCGACCCGGCCGACCTCGACGTCACGATCAACGCGGCGGCCGCGAAGGACGAGGCTGTCCCGGTCGCCGAGAACGTGCGGGAGCAGGTGCGCCGACTGCGCGCCACCCTGGACGACACGGTTCGCGATCTCGGCATCACCCCACGGGCTGTGCAGCGGGTGGTGAGCACGGCGCTGGACCTCGCCCGCCAGCAGCGGCTGACGCCGCATGTCGACGAGCGCGGCGACCTGTTCGGCGATCACCTCCCTGGTTACTTCCCGGGTGCGCCGGACAGCGATCCGGGCGACGGGATGTTCGACGTGCCGACGCTGACCGGCTCCTGGGCACGCGCCTCGGCCGGGCTGACCGAGAAGCTGCACCGCGACGGCGCCCCGCCGCGCCAGCTGCCCATCACGTTCGACGCGGCGGTGGCGCGGGGCCGCGACGATGTCGTACTCGCCCACCTGGGCCACCGGCTGGTGGACATGTCCACGCGGCTGCTGCGCGGCGCCGTCTCCAACGCCGACGTCGGCCTGCACCGGGTGACCGCCGTGCAGACCGACGATCCACGCTGCGAGGAGGTGCTCGTCGGTGCGTTCTCCCGGTTCGTGCTGGTCGGCGCGGACGGGGTGCGGCTGCACGAGGAGGTGTTGCAGGCCGGCGGCTGGCTGCCGGCGGCGGGCCGGTTCCGCCGACTGGAGAACCTCACCGTCCTCGGGGAGATCGTCTCCTCGGCGCTCGCCGCCGGCCGTCCCGTCACGAAGGAGACCCAGGAGCGGCTCGCCGAGCGCTGGCCGGCGGCGCGCGAGGGCGTGCTCTCCGCCCTGAACTGGCGGACGAGGACGCGCCAGGAGTCGCTGACCCGCATCCTGGCCCAGCGCCAGAGCGCCGAGGAGACCCGGATCACCGCGATCCTGGACCAGTTCGCGGGCACGCTCAAGGCNGCGCTCGACAGTCCCGAGAACGAGGAGGGCGTCCTGTTCAGCCTGGAGCAGCTCACCAGGAGCCGGGAGGAGCTGGCCCAGTTCCGCAAGGACCGGCAGTCCTGGGAGGAACGCCTGCACCGGCTGGAACGGGAGAAGCAACGGGAGCTTGATGTGATCGCCGGCCGCTACCGTGACCCGCAGCAGCACCAGTTCCCGGTCGCGGTGGTCCTGGTTGTGCNGGCCCGGGAGGCAGGACGATGAGCGCGGGGACGGCAAGCGCAGGGACGGCGGGTGCGGGGACGAAGAGCCGCGGCCGCGGCGGCTCCGGTGGGCCCGGCGGTTCCGGGCGGCGGCGTCCCCCGGTCCAGGATGGGGCGGCGCAGCATCGCGACTGGCTGAGCCTGATCGACGTCAGCGGCCCGTTCCTCAGCCTGCCGGTGCTGCGGCGGGTCTGGCCGACGCTCGACGCGCTGGAGAAGAAGACCCGGGAGCGGCTGCGTCGGGAACACGCCGCCTGGCTGGACGCCCCGGCGGCCGGCCAGCGCGACTGGGCCCGCTTCGTGCTCGCCGAGCTGCTCGGCTGGGGCGACGCCCTGGTCTGGCCCGAGGCCGCCGGCCGGCTCGACGTCGGGACTGTCGATGCCAGGACTGTCGATGCCAGGACCGATGCCAGGACCGATGCCAGGGCCGAGACCGAGACCGAGACCGGGGCTGCCGACCCGCTGTCCGCGCTTGCCGTGGACATCGATCAGCACGACACCCGCGTCGTCCCGTCCTTCGTCCTCGTCGACCCGAATGTCGACGTCGCCGGTGCCGGTGCCGGGGTGAAGCCGGACGCGGTGCGGCTGCTCGGCCTGGTCGTGGCGCCCGGGCAGTCGCCGACGGGGCGGATCGCCGGGCAGGCGTGGGCGGCGACCCCGGTGGACCGGGCGGCGCTGGCCTGCCGGCATCACGGCGTCGAGCTGGCGCTGGTGACGAACGGCCGGCAGTGGGCGCTGGTCTGGGCGCCGCGCGGCGGGGTGACGACGACGGCGGTGTTCGACGCCGTGTCCTGGCCGGAGGCGGCCGAGCGGGACGTGGTGCGGGCGTTCGTCTCGCTGCTGTGCCGGCGCCNGTTCTTCGGGGTGCCGGACTCCGAGACGCTGGTCCCGCTGCTGAAGGCGAGCCTCGGCAGCCAGGAGGAGATCACCGAGGCGCTGGGCGTCCAGGTCCGCCAGGCCGTGGAGTTGCTGGTCGCCGCGTTCGGCCGCTGGCACGTCGCCGAGGGCGCCCGCGGCGGCGTCGGGCTGCGCGACGTCCGCGAGCATGACGTCTACCGCGGCGCGGTCGCGGTGATGATGCGGATCGTGTTCCTGCTCTACGCCGAGGAACGCGGCCTGCTGCCCGCCGACAACGACCTGTACGCGGGCACGTACTCGGTCGGNCGGCTGTGCGCGGAGCTGGAGCAGCAGCTCTCCGACGGCGCCACCGAGGACGACCTGGAGCAGTCGACGGCGGCCTGNCACNGGCTGCGCGCGGTGTTCACCGCCGTCTACACCGGCGTCGACCATCCCCGGCTGCGGATGCACGCCCACGGCGGCTCCCTGTTCGACCCGGCGACCCATCCGTGGCTGCCGCTCGGCGTCGACGACCGGACGGTGCTGCACATGCTGCGCGCCGTGNAGTACATCCAGGTCGGCTCCGGACGGTCGCGGGAACGGCGGACGTTGAGCTTCCGCTCCCTGGACGTCGAGCAGATCGGCTACGTCTACGAGGGCCTGCTGTCCTACGACGCGAAACGGGCCGGCGCCGGCGAGGTCGTCGTCGGCCTGGTCGGCAAGGAGGGCCTGGAGGCCGAGGCGACGCTGTCCGAGCTGGAGGACCTGGCGTCGCGGCACCGGGGCCGGCCGCTGCTCGCCGCCGCCCTCGCCGAGACGTACGCCGCGAGTGGCCTCGGCTCGGCGAAGGCGATCGAGAAGCGGCTCGTCCCGCTGGAGGACGCCGAACGGGAGGAAGCCCGCAAGGCCCTGCTCGCCGTGACCCGCGGGGACTACCCGACCGCCGAGCGGCTGCTGCCGTTCTTCGGCCTGCTGCGCCGCGACCTGCGCGACCAGCCGGTGGTCATTCTGGAAAGCGGCCTGTACGTCACCGAGTCGCCGCTGCGGAAGAACACCGGGACGCACTACACGCCGCGCTTCCTCGCCGAGGAGGTCGCGAACAACGCCCTGGAGCCGCTGGTCTACGCGCCCGGCCCGTTGCAGACCGCCGACACCACCGCCTGGAAGCTGCGGTCCAGCACGGACATCCTCGCCCTGAAGGTCGCCGACATCGCGATGGGCTCGGCGGCATTCCTCGTCGCCGCCGCCCGCTACCTCGGCGCCCGGCTCGTCGAGGCCTGGACGCTGGAGGGCGACCCCCGCGCCCGTGGACGGTCGGATGCGAACCTGCCCGGGCACGACGAGACCGGCGAGTGGCTGGGCCGGGACGCCGAGGAGGACGAGGTCGTCGTCGAGGCCCGCCGCCAGATCATCGAGCACTGCCTGTACGGGGCGGACATCAACGAGATGGCCGTCGAGATGGCGAAGNTGTCGCTGTGGCTGGTCTCCATGGACACCCGCCGCCCCTTCACCTTCCTCGACGNCAAACTCGTCGCCGGCGACTCCCTGCTCGGCATCACCTCCCTGGACCAGCTCGAATACATGCACCNCGACCCGGCCAAGGGCCGCGAGATCCACTCCGACATCTTCGGCTGGACCGCCGGCATCCGCGAACTGGTCCGCGACGTCGCCGCGGAACGCCGCGAACTCGTCGAGAAGGACGGCTCGTCCCTGGACGGCCTGGACGAGAAGAAGGCCCTCCTCGACGACGCGAAGGCGCGCACGGCCCAGATCACCCTGTTCGCCGACGCCCTGATCGGCGCCACCCTGGCCCACGCCGGCCGCGGCGAACGCGGCCAGAAGATCGCCTCCGAGACGGCCGCCAAACTCGCCGCCGACATCGCCGAGGGCCGCCGGGACGTGGACGAAGCCCAGCGCGAGATCACCCGCTGGCTCGCCACCGACCACGTCAAGGGCAGCTTTGCCCGCAAGCCCATCCACTGGCCTCTGGTCTTCCCCGAGGTCTTCGAAAAGGGCGGCTTTGACGCTATCATCGGCAACCCCCCATTCTTGCATGGTTCCCGCATAACTGGCTCATCGGGATTCTCCTATCGCGAGTTCTTGATCGATGTCGTTGCGAGTGCAACGAGAGGAAATGCCGATCTAGTGGCATTCTTCGCCTTGCGGTCGGCTATGCTTGTCAACATCTCTGGCCAGTTTGGTTTGATAGCCACGAACACGTTGGCGCAGGGTGATACTCGCGAGGTTGGACTCGATCAACTCGTTAGGGCCGGTGCTACTATCCGTCGGTCGATCAAGAGTGAAGCGTNGCCCTCGCGTGCGGTAACCTTGGAATACTGCGCTGTGTGGATATCGAAGACACCTGTAAATGAGGCGGCCGGGTGTGTTGCCGATGGACGCCAAGTGGCTGGCATTACCACACTCCTCGATGCTGAATCTAGATCTGTCGGGTCTCCGAAGCGGCTAGTTTCAAATGAGAAGATCGCATTCTACGGTACGTACGTCCTTGGCATGGGTTTTACCATGAGCCCAGAGTCTGCCGTCGGATTGATTCGGCAGGAGCCAAGGAACAGAGATGTTCTTTTTCCGTATCTCGGAGGAGACGATCTAAACTCGAGCCCTACGGTAGAGGCGAGTCGCTGGATCATTTACTTCCGGGATTGGCCTGAATCGAAGGCGAGGTCTTATCTCGATTGCTATCATCAAGTTCTTCGTCTAGTCAAACCCGAACGAGAGAAAAATAGTATTAAACAAGTTCGCGAAAGATGGTGGATCTTCAAGCGACCAACTACCGAGTTGTTTCGNCTTGCATCAGGCCTTGACCGTGTCCTAGTGATCGCGCGTCATAGTAAGACGGTACTCCCAGTCTTTGTGTCAGGCGATCAGATTATGAGCGACGCAACAGTGGTTTTCGCGACTGATAGTG